>NZ_JBHVKJ010000010.1:0-114075 GCF_042798275.1 Nocardioides sp. NPDC057767
CGGGCCGACTCGGCGGAATTTTCGGTCAAGATGAGCCGACTCGGCGGGAGTTGGTCAGGCCGAGAAGGGGACCAGCAGCCGACGCAGCAGGTCGGTGAGCTGGCTCTGCTGGTCGGCGGAGAGGCTGTCGAGGAACTCTCGCTCGGCCGCGAGCAGCGCTTCGAAGGCGCTGTCGACGGTCGCCTTGCCGTCGGGGGTGAGCCGGACGAGCACGCCGCGGCGGTCGGCGGGGTCGGGGAGTCGCTCGACCAGGCCGCGAGAGGCGAGCCGGTCGACGCGGTTGGTCATGGTCCCGCTGGTCACCAGGGTCTCGCGCAGCAGCCGGCCGGGGGAGAGCTCGTAGGGGTCGCCCGCGCGCCGCAGTGCGGCGAGCACGTCGAACTCCCAGGACTCGATCCCGGAGCCGGAGAACGCGTCACGTCGGGCGAGGTCGAGGTGGCGCGAGAGGCGGGAGAGACGCGAGAAGATCTCGACGGGGCCCAGGTCCAGATCGGGGCGCTCGTGTGCCCAAGCCTCGCTCAGGTCGTCGACTTCGTCGCGCATGGCGTTGAGCGTAGCCCAAGTTCGCCTCATCGAGAATCTTGACATCGAGACAAGTCGGGAGGACGATCGGAATATCTTGACATCAAGAGAAATCGAGAGGACGTACGCCATGACTGCATGGGATCCTGAGCGCTATCTGACCTACTCCGACGAGCGAGGCCGGCCGTTTTCCGATCTGCTCCGCCGGGTCGCTGTGGATCAGCCGAAGTCCGTGGTCGACCTGGGCTGCGGTCCTGGCAACCTGACAGCGCTGGCGGCGGCCCGCTGGCCGGGGGCCAGGGTCGTCGGCCTGGACTCCAGCTCCGCGATGATCGACAAGGCGCGCGCGACCGTCGACGGTGTCGACTTCGCGGTGGCGGACCTCCGCGACTGGGCCGACTCGGCGGCACCGGGGTCCGTCGACGTACTCCTCTCCAATGCGACCCTGCAGTGGGTTCCCGGTCACCTGGACCTGCTGCCGGCTCTCGCCCGCGCTGTGAGCGACGAGGGCTGGTTCGCCTTCCAGGTTCCGGGCAACTTCGACGAACCCAGCCACCGGCTCCGCGAGGAGCTCGCCGCCGAGGAGCCGTACGCCGAGCACGCCCGCCACCTCGAGGCGCCCGGGTCGCACGATCCCGCCGAGTACTACGACGTGCTCGTGAAGGAGGGGTTCGCGGTCGATGCCTGGGAGACGACGTACCTGCACGTGCTGACCGGCGAGGATCCCGTCTTCACCTGGATCGCCGGGACGAGCCTGCGCCCCACGGCGGCCGCGCTCGAGAAGGCCGGGCTCTTCGAGTCGTTCGCCGAGGAGCTCAAGAACCGTCTGGCACAGGCCTATCCCGTACGAAACGATTCGGTAGGAAACAGTTTCGTGCTGCTCCCGTTCCGACGCGTCTTCGTGGTCGCCCGCAGGCTGGCGGCATGATGCGGATCCATCACGTGCAGGTCGGCATGCCCGCCGGTCGCGAGGACGAGGCCCGGACGTTCTATGCAGACGGACTCGGACTGACCGAGGTGCCGAAGCCGACCGAGCTGGCCAAGCGCGGTGGCGCCTGGTTCCGATCGCCGGGCGGCGCGGAGATCCATCTCGGGGTCGAGGACCCGCACCGGCCGCAGGCCAAGGCCCATCCCGCCCTCGCCGTCGAGACCGAGGCGGAGCTGGAGGCCCTGGGGGCGAGGCTCGCGCGACTCGGCTTCGACGTCGACTGGAGCCAGCGTCACAACGCCGACGGATTCCAGCGTTTCCACGTCCGCGATCCGTTCGGCAACCGCGTCGAGATCGTGTGGCCAACCGCCGTCTAGCACGAACTTCTGGTCCATGTAGGCGAAAACAGGAATCAAGCAAAAAGAACCGTAACGCCAACTGGTCTGGACCGTTGTCCCCCGGGGGATACAACAACGAGCCAGGAATGATGCCAGAAACGATGGAAGGCAAGACTTTGACTGACGACGTGACCGTCCCCCAGCCTCGGGACGCGGAGACGACGAGCGTGGTCAATCGAGTCCGCCGGGCTCAGGGCCAGCTCGGTGGCGTGCTCCGCATGATCGAAGACGGCCGCGAGCTCGCCGATGTGGTCGGCCAGCTCAAGGCAGTGACCCGTGCCCTCGACAAGGCGGCTTTCGCGCTGCTCTCCAACGAACTGCGCCGTGCGCACGCCGATGGGGACCGCCCGGAGCAGATCGAGGAGCTCGAGAAGGTCTTCCTCTCCCTCTCCTGATCTCGGGCCAGGAGAGGGGAGGGGGTTACCCTCGGGTAACCTGACCGCCATGAGCCAGCTCTACGACCTCTGGAAGTCCTTCAACCGCGTGCCGGTTGTGGGCAAGCGAGCATTCTCGGTCGCGTTCGCGAAGAAGGCGCCCTACTTCGGGTCCATCCACCCGCTGGTCAACCAGCTGCGGCCCAACTACGCCGAGGTCATCGTGCCCAACCGCAAGGGCAACCACAACCACATCGGGACCGTGCACGCCATCGCGCTGTGCAATGGCCTCGAGATGGCGATGGGTGCCCTTGCGGAGGTCACCATCCCGCGCGACAAGCGCTGGATCCCCAAGGGGATGACCGTCTCCTACACCGCCAAGGCGACCTCCGACATCACCTGCATCGCGGAGACCGACCAGGAGGACTGGGAGACCGCGGACGGCGACCTCGCCGTCCGGGTCAAGGGCATCCGCGAGGACGGCACCGTCGTCATCGAGGGCACCATCAACCTCTGGGTGACCCCGAAGAAGAAGTAGAAGCAGGTACGCAACGGCCCGCCGCCCGAGAAGGGGCAGCGGGCCGTTCGTGGTGCAGGTACTAGAGGCCGGCGGTGTTCTGCTTACGCACCCGCTCGGCCTCTGCTGCGATCGGGTCGACAGCCGCGGGGTCGCCGACGGGTGCTGCGGTGTGGGCCACCCGCCGCGTGCGGGCCTCGATCCAGTTGGCGACGAGGCCGAGGATCGTGTTCAGGATGATGTAGATGACCGCCACGACGATGGCCGCGGGGACCAGGTTGTGGAAGTTGCCGTCCAGCTTGGGCACCTGGTTGAGCAGCTCGCTGTAACCCAGCACGTAGCCCAGCGCGGTGTCCTTCAGGAGCACGACGAGCTGAGCGATGATCGCGGGCAGCATGGAGCGGACCGCCTGCGGCAGCAGGATCGCCCACATCACCTGGGTGCGGGTGAGCCCGATGGCGAAGCCGGCCTCTCGCTGCCCGTTCGGCAGGGCGTTGACGCCGGCTCGGATGATCTCGGCGATGACGGAGCCGTTGTAGAGCATCAGGCCGAGCACGACCGCCCAGAAGATGCTGGTCGGCGTGATCCCGAGCGAGGGCTGCATGAAGTAGATGAAGAACATCAGCAGCAGCATCGGGATGGCGCGGAAGAACTCGATGACCACAGCGCACGGGATGCTGATGAGCTTCACGTCGGAGAGACGTCCGATCGCGAAGACGAAGCCGAATACCAGAGCGAGGACCGAGCCGACCGCAAAGGCGCTCAGCGTGCCGATCAGGCCAGGGATCAGCAGGTTGTTCCAGACGTCGGCGTCGAGGAACGGGGTCCACTTCTCGCTCTCCCACTGGCCGGTCTCGTCGAACTTCGAGTAGACGAACCATGCGACGTAGCCGAGCAGGACCAGCGCGACCCCGGAGTAGATCCAGTTGAGGGCCTTGGCGCGCGGGCCGGGGGCGTCGTACAGGACGGAGGCACTCATCGAATCACCGCAAACTTCTTGGAGGCCCAGCCGGCGAGGAAACCGACCGGCAGGGTCATGAGCATGAATCCGATCGAGAAGATGATGAAGATCAGCACGATCTGGTCGGCCTCGTTCTCCATCATCGTCCGCATCTGACCGGACGCCTCGTTGACGCCCTTGGCGGTGACGACGCCGATGGTGACGGCCACCGTCGTGTTCTTGATCATTGCGATCAGGACACTCGCCAGGGGGTTGAGCACCGACCGCAGCGCCTGCGGCAGCACGATCAGCCGGAGGTTCTGCGAGAAGGTGAGTCCGATCGCGCGGGCCGCCTCGGCCTGCCCCAGCGGCACTGTGTTGATGCCGGAGCGGAGGACCTCGCACACGAAGGTCGAGGTGTAGACGCTCAGAGCCAGCACGGCGAGCCAGAAGTTCTGGGTCGGCAGGTCATCGGAGAAGCTCAGGCCGAACTGGAAGGCGAGGCCGAACATCGAGAAGAACATCACCAGTGTCAGCGGCGTGTTCCGGAACGTGTAGACGACTGCCGCCCCGACCCAGCGCAATACCGGCACCGGGGAGACGCGGAAGACGGCGAGTGCGACGCCGAGCAATAAGGCGAAGACGCCGCTGTAGACGGCAAGTCTCAAGGTCAGCCCGAATGCTTGGAGGATGGCCGACCCATACTCGGAGAAGAGATCCATGGGGTACTTTCGGTTCTTGGTGGTCCGTCTTGTCGCTCACCCCGAGTCGGCGGGTCCTGACCCTGTTGCTCGCTCCGCTGGGAGCGGGCCAGAGCCCGCCGGCTCGGGTCTGGGTGAACTCAGTAACGGTCGACCGCGGGAGGCTCCGGCAGCTCGTAGCCAGAATCGCCGAGGTTGTCGTTGAACGCCTTCTCCCAAGCGCCGTCCTCGAAGGACTGCTCGATCAGGTCGTTGATCTTGTCGCGGTCCTTGCTGCCCTTGGGCAGGCCGACGCCGTAGTTCTCCTCCGAGAACGGCTGGCCGACGATCTTGAACTCACCCGGGAACTCGTTGGCGTAGCCCGCGAGGATGATGTCGTCGGTGGTCAGCGCGTCGAGCTGCTTGCCTTGGAGGGCGGTGATGCACTTGCTGTACGAGTCGAACTCCTGCGGCACGGCGCCGTACTCGTCCTTCACCTTCTGTGCGGAGGTGGAGCCGGTGACGGAGCAGATCTTCTTGCCCTTCATGTCGTCCGGGCCCGTGATGGAGGAGTCGTCGGCGCGGATCAGGAGGTCCTGACCAGCGATGTAGTAGGGACCGGCGAAGTCGACCTTGGCCTTGCGCTCGTCGGTGATCGAGTAGGTCGCCAGGATCATGTCGACGGTGCCGTCCTGGAGGAAGGTCTCGCGGTTGGCGGAGACCGCCTCCTTCCACTCGATCTGGTCCTCCTCGTAGCCGAGACCCTCGGCGATGTACTTCGCCATGTCGACGTCGAAGCCGGAGTAGGTGCCGTCGGCCTTCTTGAAGCCGAGGCCCGGCTGGTCGAACTTGATGCCGATCTTGATCTTGTCGCCGCCGGCGTCGGAGCCGGTGTCGTCGCTGCCGCCACAGGCAGCGAGCGAGCCGGCGAGCGCGAGGGCGCCCACGACCGCGGCGATCTTCTTGAACTTCATCGAATCCACCTTCTGGAATATGAGTGTTGGTGCATTGCAGGGTGCGCGAGCTCAGCGGCTCACCCGAGACGTACGTTCAGTGCTTGAGGATCTTGCCGAGGAAGTCCTTGGCGCGCTCGGACTGCGGGTTGTCGAAGAACTCAGCCGGGGTGTTGGACTCGACGATCTGGCCGTCGGCCATGAAGACGACTCGGTCGGCGGCCATCCGGGCGAAGCCCATCTCGTGGGTGACCACGATCATGGTCATGCCCTCCTTGGCGAGGCTGACCATGACGTCGAGCACCTCCTTGACCATCTCCGGGTCGAGGGCGGAGGTGGGCTCGTCGAAGAGCATCACCTGCGGCTTCATCGCCAGCGCCCGAGCGATCGCGACGCGCTGCTGCTGTCCGCCGGAGAGCTGAGCGGGATACTTGTTCGCCTGGACGCCGACGCCGACGCGGTCGAGCAGCTTCTTGGCCTCGGCCTCAGCCTCGGCCTTCTTCAGCTTGCGCACCTTCATCGGGCCGAGCGTGACGTTCTGCAGGATCGTCTTGTGGGCGAAGAGGTTGAAGCTCTGGAAGACCATCCCGACCTCGGCGCGCAGCTTGGCCAGGCTCTTGCCCTCCGCGGGCAGCTCCTTGCCGTCGAGCTTGATCGTGCCCGAGTCGATCGTCTCGAGCCGGTTGATCGCGCGGCAGAGGGTCGACTTCCCCGAGCCCGAGGGCCCGATCACCACGACGACCTCGCCACGCTTGATCTCCAGGTTGATGTCCTGGAGCACGTGCAGGTCGCCGTAGTGCTTGTCGACATGGTCGAGCACCACCAGGGCGTCTCCCGAAGGTGCGCTGGTGGGATCTGTGTCAAGCACGGTCATGTCGCAGACCTAACCACATCCTGCATTGCACATCCATGACTTGGTCCCCGGTATCGGTTACAAGGAGATAACCAACGAGATTCGGTACGCCGGGCCGCTACCGCAATCCTCGCCGGATTCCACCGCGCGGCCCCTGCGGTCGTACTCTTGAGGGCGCTATGACTACGTCGATCGCCTCTGGCTCCGCAACGGCCCGTACGTACGAAGTCCGCACCTACGGCTGCCAGATGAACGTCCACGACTCCGAGCGCCTCTCCGGGCTGCTCGAGGATGCGGGCTATCTCAAGGCGACCGAGGGAACGCAGGCCGACGTGGTCGTCTTCAACACCTGCGCGGTCCGGGAGAACGCCGACAACAAGCTCTACGGCAACCTCTCCCATCTGGCCCCGATCAAGGAGGCCAACCCCGACCTCCAGATCGCCGTCGGCGGCTGCCTCGCGCAGAAGGACCGGGCGACGATCACCGAGAAAGCGCCGTACGTCGACGTTGTGTTCGGGACGCACAACATCGGCTCGCTCCCGGTGCTGCTCGAGCGGGCCCGGGTCCAGGAAAAGGCGCAGGTCGAGATCCTGGAGTCCCTCGAGGTCTTCCCGTCCACGCTGCCCACCAAGCGCGAGTCGGCCTACGCCGCCTGGGTGTCGGTGAGCGTCGGCTGCAACAACACCTGCACGTTCTGCATCGTCCCGAGCCTGCGGGGCAAGGAGAAGGATCGGCGCCCGGGCGAGATCCTCGCCGAGATCGAGGCGCTGGTCGCCGAGGGCGTCACCGAGGTGACCCTGCTGGGCCAGAACGTCAATGCCTACGGCGTGGAGTTCGGCGACCGGCAGGCGTTCTCTAAGCTGCTGCGCGCCTGTGGCGAGATCGAGGGCCTGGAGCGCGTCCGGTTCACCAGCCCGCATCCCGCGGAGTTCACCGACGACGTCATCGAGGCGATGGCCGAGACGCCCAACGTGATGCCGTCGCTGCACATGCCGCTGCAGTCCGGCTCCGACCGCGTGCTCAAGGCGATGCGCCGCTCCTACCGGTCGACCAAGTTCCTCGGCATCATCGAGCGCGTCCGGGCGGCGATCCCGCACGCGGCGATCACCACCGACATCATCGTCGGTTTCCCGGGGGAGACCGAGGAGGACTTCCAGGCCACCCTCGACGTGGTCCGCGAGTCGCGCTTCGCCTCCGCCTTCACGTTCCAGTACTCCAAGCGTCCCGGCACTCCCGCGGCCGACCTCCCCGACCAGATCTCTCCCGAGGTCGTCAAGGACCGCTACGGACGACTCGTCGATCTCGTCAACGAGATCGCCTACGAGGAGAACAAGAAGAACGTCGGACGTACGCTCGAGCTGATGGTCGCCGAGGGCGAGGGCCGTAAGGACGCCGAGACCCATCGCCTCTCCGGTCGCGCGCCCGACAACCGGCTCGTTCACTTCAACGTGGCCGGTGCCGAAGGCGTACGTCCCGGCGACATGGTGAAGGTCGAGGTCACCTACGCGGCTCCGCACCACCTGGTGGCCGACAACCCGGTGCTCGAGGTGCGGCGCACCCGTTCCGGCGACGCCTGGGAGGCGCGCCAGGGCCGAAGCGAGCCCGAGACGCCTTCGGTGGGCCTGGGCATGCCGTCGGTCGGCGTGCCTGCTCCGCTGCCCGCTGCGCCAGCGTGCGGCTGATCGTTCGGCGTCGCATTACTCGAACAGCAAATTCTCCGTAACTCCGTTCCCCCGAGGGTATTTCTGCCCTAGCCTGAGGCAACTTGTCTCAGGAAGGGATACCCCCCATGTCGATTCCCAAGCTGGCCGGCAGAGCAGCAGCGATGGGCGCGCTCGGAGTGCTCGTGGCATCAGGCCTGGCGGCCGCTTCTCCCGCGACCGCGATGCAGGCGGCGGCAGGAGGCGACGCCTGCTTCGACCCGCACGAGGTCGGCGCGGCCCGCGTCGCCGAAGGTGCCGAGCAGGTCCGCGACACGAACCATCTGACCGCCAAGCAGGCCGACGCCAAGGAGAAGGCGCTCAGCGATGCGCTGGCGGCGAAGGGCAAGAAGGGCGGCAGCGCCACCCTCGGCCCGACGACCATCCCGACCTACATCCACGTCATCCAGGAGGACGCCACCACCGGCGCCGTCCCGCAGGCCAACATCGACGCGCAGATCGACGTGCTCAACGCGGCGTACGCCGGCACGCCGTTCTCCTTCGAGGTCGCCGGCCAGGAGACCACGATCAACCCGGCCTGGTACCCGATCATCTCCGGCTCGGCCGGGGAGCGGGAGATGAAGTCGACCCTGCGCCAGGGCGGCGACAACGCGCTCAACGTCTACATCGGTGACATCGACGACGGCCTGCTCGGCTGGGCGACCTTCCCGACCAAGAACATCGGGTCGCAGGACGGTGTGGTCATCCTCGGCGAGTCGATGCCGGGCGGCTCCGCAGCGCCGTACGACGAGGGTGACACCGCCACCCACGAGGTCGGTCACTGGCTGCACCTCTACCACACCTTCCAGGGCGGCTGTCACGGCAAGGGCGACCAGGTCGACGACACCCCGGCCGAGGCGGCGCCCGCCTTCGGCTGCCCGGAGGGCTCCGACACCTGCACGGCTCCGGGCCTCGACCCGATCCACAACTTCATGGACTACACCGAGGACGCGTGCATGGACGAGTTCACGCCGGGTCAGGTGCAGCGCATGATCGACGGGTGGGTGGCGTACCGCGCCTGATCGCTGCTTCGACGATCTCCACAAAGCGCCGAGCGCCGGGTCCCTTGCGGGCCCGGCGCTCGATCCGTCTGCGATCAGCAGGGTTGACTCAGAACTGCGACTGCTCCTGCTCGCCGCCGAAGCCACCCTCGCTGGACTGCTCGCCGCCGAAGCCGCCCTGGCTGGACTGCTCGCCGTAGGAGCCGCCCTCGCTGGACTGCTCGCCGTAGGAGCCGCCCTCGTTCTGGCCACCCTCGGCGCCGTAGGAGGAGCCCTCGTCGGACTCCTGGCCGCCGTAGCCACCCTCGCTCGAGCCCGCGGACTGCTCGCCGCCACCGTAGGAGCTGCCCTCGTCGGACTGCTCGCCGTAGGAGGAGCCGCTCTCGCTCTGGCCACCCTCGGAGCCGTAGCTCGAACCCTCGGACTGCTCGCCGCCGCTGAAGCCGCCCTCGTCGGAGGACTGCTCGCCGTAGGAACCGCCCTCGCTCTGGCCGCCCTCCTGGCCGCCGAAGCCGCCCTCGGTGGACTGCTCGCCGTAGGAGGAGCCCTCGCCGGACTCCTGGCCGCCGAAGCCGCCCTCCTGGCCGTAGTTCTGCTGCTCGTCGCTGTTGCCGTAGTTCTCAGTCATAGTGGTCCACACTTCCGAGTAGTTGTGTTCGGACCGGCTTCGGAACATGCGTCGCACGTCCGCCCCCCGGCTGTCCCATTCGGTGAGGCACGCGAGCGGGACGGTCTCGACCGTTCCATGTGGCGGCACGAATGGCAACAGGTGCGTAACAGTGTTTCGGAAAAAGCCATGCAAAATGTCAACCGGGTGTACGGCTCACGCAAAGCGAGGCGGGGAACAACCCCGTGTGGGTTGCTCCCCGCCTCGATGCGTGGATGGGTTCAGTTGCCGTCCAGCTTCTCCGCCTCGTTCTTCGCGGTCTCGACGCCCTGGTCGATCTGGTCGCTGAACTTGCCACCGGTCTTCTCGTCGGCGAACTCGCCGGCCTTGTCCAGGCCCTCGCTGACCTTGTCGGCGCCAACCTTGTCGATGCCCTGCTGGGCGAGGTCCTTTGCCTTGTCCAAGAAGCTCATGCTTCCCCCTCATGGTCGGTGGCTCCCCGTATGAGCCAACTAGCGGTCAGACTAACCACATGGAGTACGACAGCAACAGGGGGACACGCGACCTGGATAGTTCGCCCGGGCTATCCAGCTTGGGATCTTCTTCCTGGTCCGTGACCCCGATCGTGGCCGTCGTCGGCGCCACCGCGGCGGGCAAGACGTCGCTCTCCCTGGACCTCGCCGAGACCCTCGGCGGCGAGATCATCAACACCGACGCGATGCAGGTCTACCGCGGCATGGACATCGGGACCGCGAAGCTTCCGCTCGCCGAGCGGCGCGGGATCCCGCACCATCTGCTGGACCTCCTCGACATCGCCGAGCCGGCCTCCGTGGCTGACTTCCAACGGCTCGCGCGGGAGCGGATCGCCACGCTCCGTGAGTCCGGGAAGACGCCCGTGCTGGTCGGCGGCAGCGCTCTCTACACGCGAGCCATCCTGGACCGGTTCGAGTTCCCCGGGACCTCGACCGAGGTCCGGGAACGCCTGGAGAAGGAGCTCGAAACCGCAGGCGAGAAGGCACTTCATGATCGGTTGCGGGCTCTGGACCCGGTGGCGGCCGAGCGGATCGAGGTCGACAACGGTCGCCGCGTCGTACGCGCCCTGGAGGTCATCGAGCTGACCGGTGAGCCGTTCAGCGCCCGGCTGCCCGAGCAGGTCTATCAGGATCCGGCCTCCATCCAGATCGGCGTCGACATCTCCCGCGAAGCCCTGGACGTACGCATCCGGCAACGCGTCTCGGAGATGTTCGAGGCCGGGTTCGTCGATGAGGTCGCCCGGCTCCTGGAGGCTGGTCTCGGACGGACGCGGACCGCGGCGAAGGCCATCGGCTACAACGAGGTCGCCGCGTACCTCTCCGGAGAGATGACCCTGGAGGAGGCCATGGAGCGGACCGCCATCAGGACCCGGCAGTTCGCCCGACGCCAGGACGCCTGGTTCCGCAAGGACCCGCGGGTCGTGTGGGTCTCCTACGACGACCCGTCCCGCCTCGACAAGGCCGTGGCGGCGGTGCGGACGGTGCGGGCGGTGACGCGGTGAGCGAGCAGGTGCGCGACCGCCTGCGGGAGCTGCTGGACGCGGTGCTCGACGGCGCCGACGACGGGGAGCCCCGCACGCTGGCCCAGATGGCGGGGGACGCCTACACCTCGCCCTACCACTTCAACCGGCTCCTCTCCCGGGGCGCGGGGGAGCCGCCGGTGGCGATGCGACGGCGGGTGATGCTGGAGCGCGCTGCCTGGCAGCTGCGACACGGCGGCACCGTGACCGACGCGGCCTGGGCCGCCGGCTACGAGTCTGTGGAGGGGTTCTCCCGGGCCTACGCGAAGGCGTTCGGGCACCCTCCGAGCACGGCCGCTGTCAGCCACTGGCTGCCCGCGCCGAACGGAATCCACTTCCATCCGCCCGAGTCGCTGTGGGTCGACTCCCAGGAAAGGGTGCTCGCGCCGCTGACCGAGCAGCTGGTGATGCACGACGTCGACGACACCCGGGCGCTGCTCGACCTGGCCAAGGACCTGCCCGAGGAGGTGCTCACCGGGGTGTGCCTGCCGGGCCACGAGGTGCTGCCGTGGGACGGGCCGGAGGAGTCGCTGCGCCAGGTCCTCGAGGCGACCGTGTGGGCCAAGGAGTGCTGGGTGGCCTCCATCGAGGGTCTCTCGATGCCCGTCCGGCGCCAGTCCGACGACGCCGCCGCGCTGATCGAGCGTCACGAGTCCGTCGCGGCGCGCTGGCTGGCCGTCGTCCGCGACATCGAGCGCCGCGGCGCCTGGGAGGACCGGCTCGTGGACGCCCTGTGCGAGCCGCCGGAGAGCTTCCAGATGGGGTCGGTGGTCGCCCACGTCCTGACGTACGCAGCCCACCGGCGTCTGCTGGCTCGGATGATGCTCCGGATGGCCGGCGTCGAGGTCGACCGGGGTGACCCGATCGACTGGCTACGGGCTCGCCGCGGCGAGGTGCCGCCTCGTACCCTGGGGCGGTGACCCCTACCTGGACTGAGATCAGCACGCCCGAGGAACTCGTCGACCTGGTCGGCACGCCGCACGAGCGAGCGGTGACCAAGGGGCGTCCGGCGCTCCTCGACATCGACCGGGAGTGGCTCGCCGCGACGCCGTTCTGCGTGCTCGCGACCTCCGACGCCGACGGCAACTGCGACGCCTCGCCCAAGGGGGACCCGGCGGGGTCGCTGGTGCACGTCATCGACGACAAGACGATCGCGATCGCGGAGCGACCGGGCAACAAGCGGGTCGACGGCTACCGCAACGTGCTCTCCAACCCGCACGTCGGGCTCAACTTCCTGATCCCCGGCCGGGGCGACACGCTGCGGATCAACGGTAGGGCCCGTCTGGTCTCGGACGCGCCGTTCTTCGACGAGATGGTCGTCAAGGGCAAGCGGCCGATCCTCGCCCTGGTCGTCGACATCGACGACATCTTCTTCCACTGCGCGAAGGCGTTCCTGCGCTCGGGCCTGTGGGACCCGGAGACCTGGGACCCCGACCACCTCCCCAAGCGTGCGGTCATCGCCAAGCAGGTCGAGAACGACCCGCGCACGCTGGCGGAGATGGAGGACTACTACCGCACCGACGTCTACTCGAAGTACCTCTACTGATGACCTACTCCTACCTGAAGGGCCACGGCACGGAGAACGACTTCGTGCTGCTGCCCGATCTCGACGGCTCGGTGCACGGCGCCCTCTCCGACGACGAGATGGCCGCGCGGGTCCGAGCGCTGTGCGACCGCCGCGCCGGCATCGGCGGCGACGGGATCCTGCGGGTGATCCGCACCGCCGCCTACACCGGCGAGGACCGGCCGGCGAGCGACGCCGAGTGGTTCATGGACTACCGCAACGCCGACGGCACCCTGGCCGAGATGTGCGGCAACGGCACCCGGGTCTTCGCGGAATACCTGCGTTCTGCCGGGCTCGCCGGTGACGAGGTCACCTTCGCCACGCGTGCCGGCGACAAGACCCTGCGCGCGGAGGGGGACGTCTGGACGGCCGATCTGGGCTCGCCGAAGCTGCTCGGGTCGACCCAGGTCACCGTCGCCCACCACTTCTGGTCCGCGTGCAACGTCGACATGGGCAACCCGCACGCCGCGGCCGAGGTCGAGTCGATCGACCCCCACGGCCCGGTCGGCGACCTCTACGACTCCCCGATCTTCGACGAGACGGTCTATCCGCACGGGGTCAACGTCGAGTTCTTCGTACGCGTCGCCGAGCGTCACGTCGCCATGCGGGTCTTCGAGCGCGGCGCCGGCGAGACCCGGTCCTGCGGCACCGGAGCCTGTGCGGTGATGGTCGCGGCCGCCGAGGCCGACGGCCTCGCGATCGCGCGCGATGCCGACGTGACGTACCGGGTGGATGTGCCGGGCGGCACCCTCCACGTCACCTGGACGACCGACGACCACGTTCTGCTCACCGGACCGGCGATCCTGGTCGCTGAGGGTACGACGTCGCTCTGACCGCGAGATGGTTAACGGGTATTCACCACCGTGAGGGTGGTCACGTCTATGGTGCTGCCCATGCAGTTGACTGACAGCACAGCGATCGTGACCGGAGCGGCCAGCGGAATCGGGGCGGCGACGGCCCGGGCGCTGGCAGCCAAGGGTGCGACGGTCATCGTCGCGGACATGCAGAAGGACAAGGGCGAGGCTCTGGCGGAGGAGATCAAGGGGCTGTTCGTGCCCGTTGACGTCACCGACACCGACCAGATCACCAACGCCGTGGAGAGGGCCGTGGAGATCGCGCCGCTGAAGGCGGTGGTCAACTCGGCCGGGATCGGCTGGGCGCAGCGCACCATCGGGCGTGACGGTCAGATCGGTTCGGCGCACGACCTGGACGCGTACAAGAAGGTCATCGCGATCAACCTGATCGGCACCTTCGACATGTGCCGCCAGGCGGCGACCTACATCAGCCGCAACGAGCCCGACGCCAACGGGCAGCGCGGCGCCATCGTCAACCTGGCCAGCGTGGCCGCCTTCGACGGCCAGATCGGGCAGGTGTCCTACTCCTCGTCCAAGGGCGGCGTCGTCGGGCTCACTCTTCCGCTCGCGCGCGACCTCGCCGCGGTCGGCATCCGGGTCAACACCGTCGCCCCGGGGCTGATCGACACCCCGATCTACGGCGAGGGCCCCGAGTCGGAGGCGTTCAAGGCCAAGCTCGGCGAGAGCGTGCTGTTCCCGCACCGCCTCGGCGTGCCCGAGGAGCTGGCGAGCATGGTCGTGGAGTGCCTGACCAACGACTACATGAACGGCGAGACGATCCGGGTCGACGGCGGCATCCGGATGCCACCGAAGTGACCGGACGCAACTGGTAACAGGACGCAGGTAGTACCCCGACGGCTGGCGCACCGCTAATGTGTGCGCCAGCCGCGGACCGTTCAGACCGCTCCGCGGATGTCGGAGCTAGGGGAGTTCGCATGTCCGATAAGGCGGGCACCAGTACGTCGAAGGCGCTCGCGATCATCGAGCCCGAGGAGCCCACCGGGCCGCCCGAGCCCGCGCGGGAGCCGCGGTTCACCCGGGAGACGATCGGCGTGATGGCCGGTGCCGCCGGTGTCCTGGCGCTGTGCCTGCTCGCGACCGCCCTGGTCGCCGAGGGAAAGGCCGGCTCGAGCGGCGAGCGGACCTGTCTGGGCCCGCAGATGACGGTCGCGGTGGCCCCCGAGGCGGCGACCGTGGTCGGCAACATCCTCGAGGACGCCGGCTGCGGCCAGATCGAGGTCGAGGCGACCAAGACCGACCAGGTCCTCCAGCCGATGGCGCTCGGCGGTGAGCTGCCCGACGTATGGATCCCCGACTCCTCCGTCTGGCTCGACCGGATCACGCCGGCCGCCGAGCCGGTGACGCTGCGGGCCTCGATGGCCTCCTCGCCGGTCGTGCTCGTCTCCGGCGACGGGCTCGCCCGCACCTCCTACGCCGAGGCGTTCGTCGAGGACGACCTGCTGATGGGTGACCCCCGGCGGATGATGAGCGCCCTCGGCACGGTGGTCGCCGGCCAGGCGAAGCCGGCGAGAGAGGCCAGGCTGGAGCCGTACGGCGAGCGGATCGCCTCCGGCGACGAGGCTGCCGCCCCGACCGACTCGGCGCGTCTGGCCGAGCTGCAGACCGTCATGAGCGGGGTGACCGCGACCAGCGAGCAGCAGTGGTCGACGAACGCGCCGATGCTGAAGGCCGCGGCACCCAAGGAGGGCACCGTGGTCCTCGACTACCCGGTCCTGATCACCGCCGACTCCTCGCGCCGCAACGCGATCGCCGAGTCGATCACCAGCTTCGCGCGTGTGCTCGACAGCGGCGCGGCCGACACCGCGCTGACCCGGGCAGGGTTCCGCACCACCGGTGCCGGTAAGCCGTCGCCCACAGTCGGTGCCTACACCCGGGTCGACGCAGCGAGCGTGACCAACGCTGCCGCCGAGTGGAACGCCAAGCTGCAGCAGACCCGGACGATCGCGGTCGTCGACGTCTCCGGGTCGATGGCCTGGCCGACCGGTTCCGGGACGACCCGCCTCCAGCTCACCCAGGCGGCGGCGTCGGAGGCCGTCGAGCTCCTTCCCGGTGGCGCCGCGGTCGGGCTGTGGGCCTTCTCCGAGGCGGCCGAGGGCGATCCCGCCGACCACACCGTGCTCGTCCCGACCCGCCAGCTCGCCACGAAGGACCAGCGCGCGCAGCTGAGCGAGGAGATCGCCGGCCTCACCGCGCGCACCGGCGGCGGCACCGCCCTGCACGACACCGCGCTCGCGGCCTACCAGGCCGCGGTCGCCTCCTACGACCCGCTCGCGTCCAACACCGTCCTGCTCTTCACCGACGGCACCAACGACGATCCCGGTTCGATGGACCTGGCCGAGCTCGTACGCCAGCTGGAGGCTGCCTCCGACCCGCGTCGGCCGGTCCGCGTCCTGGGCATCGGGATCACCGCCGACGCCGACCTGGGCGCGTTGCAGGCGATCGCCGATGCGACGGGTGGGGCTGCGTACGTCGCGGAGCGTCCGGAGGACGTCGGGACCGTGCTGCGGGAGGCGCTCGAGCAGCGCTGAGGGGCGCTCTTGGATAAGCATTGTCCCCCGGGTGGTGTGGCGCCGTACCCTTGTTGGTATATGACGAACAACGCACACGATTTCTCACTCGCTGACGAGCTCGAGGCCACCGAGGAGTGGGACGCGCTCGACGACAGCTTCGAGAGTGGTTACGCCGACGAGGATCCCGAGGACACCGATCCGACCGTCGGCGCGATGGAGCTTGCCGAGCGGCACGCGCTCAAGCGCGTCGCCAGCCTGCGCACCGAGCTCGAGGACATCACCGAGGTCGAGTACCGGCAGCTGCGTCTGGAGCGAGTGGTGCTCGTGGGCGTGTGGGCCGGCGGCACCCAGACCGACGCCGAGAACTCCCTCGCCGAGCTCGCGCTGCTGGCCGAGACGGCCGGTTCCGAGGTCCTCGAGGCGATCTACCAGCGCCGCCAGGCGCCCGACCCCGCGACCTACATCGGCCGCGGCAAGGTCGAGGCACTCAAGGAGATCGTCGCCGCGACCGGCGCCGACACCGTGATCGCCGACGGCGAGCTGGCGCCTTCGCAGCTGCGAAACCTGGAGGACCGCACCGGGGTCAAGGTCGTCGACCGGACCGCGCTGATCCTCGACATCTTCGCCCAGCACGCCAAGTCCCGCGAGGGTCAGGCTCAGGTGGAGCTCGCTCAGCTCAACTACATGAAGCAGCGGCTTCGTGGTTGGGGTGGCAACCTGTCCCGTCAGGCCGGTGGCCGGGTCGCCGGTGGTGCCGGTATCGGTGGCCGTGGTCCCGGTGAGACCAAGATCGAGACCGACCGTCGCCGGATCAACACCAAGATCGCGAAGCTCAACCGCGAGCTGAAGGCGATGAAGGGCACCCGCGACACCAAGCGCGCCGACCGCAAGCGCCACCAGATCCCCGCGGTGGCGATCGCCGGCTACACCAACGCCGGCAAGTCGTCGCTGCTCAACCGGCTGACCGGTGCCGGGGTTCTCGTCGAGGACGCGCTCTTCGCGACCCTGGACCCGACCACCCGGCGTACGACCACCGAGGACGGGCGGGTCTACACGATGTCCGACACGGTCGGCTTCGTGCGTCACCTGCCGCACCAGCTCGTCGAGGCCTTCCGCTCGACGCTGGAGGAGGTCGCCGACGCCGACCTGGTCGTGCACGTGGTCGACGGCTCCCACCCCGACCCTGAGGGCCAACTGGCCGCGGTGCGTGAGGTGTTCGCCGAGATCGGTGCCGGCGACGTGCCGGAGCTGGTCGTGATCAACAAGGCCGACATCGCCGACCCGCTCGTGATCAGCCGGCTGCTCCGCGCCGAGCCGCACTCGGTCGCGGTCTCGGCCAAGACCGGCGAGGGCATCGACGAGGCGATCAAGGCGGTCGAGACCGACCTGCCGCGACCGGGCGTGGAGTTCTCCGCGCTGGTTCCCTACGAGCGCGGCGACCTGGTCAACCGGATCCACCAGCACGGCGAGATCGACCACCTCGAGCACACGGCCGAGGGCACCGTCGTCAAGGGCCGCGCCAACGCGGACCTGGCGGGTGAGCTGGCGGCTTACCCGAACTGAGCGCACCCCGCCTGATCCAGGGCTGGCTCGGCGTTTCGACATTGGCTCTGCCACGCTCGTCCCGCACACTTGGGGACGGTCGGTCGACGGAGAGGGCACGGATGCGCACAGAGGTACGCCGCGCGGCGCGCGCCACGGTCGTGAGCGCGCTGGCTGGTGCTGTCCTGATGGCCACGCTCGCCGGCTGTGCCACCGAGGGCGACGGGGTGCTTCCGGGCGCCGAGGGCAGCCACGGGGCCGAGGTGACCCAGGACCTGTGCGCCCGGCTGGCGGCCGAGTCGATGACCCGCGCCTCGGTGGTGACCGGGGCCGGTGAGCGGGTCGTCGTGATCGGCGACTCGTGGGCCTCGGGGTTCGGGCTCGACGACCCCGGCCTGTCCTGGCCGCGCTATCTCGACGGCGAGGTCCGGGTCTCCGGGTTCGGCGGCACCGGCTACGCGCGCGGCTCGATGGAGACGTGCGGTCCGATCTCCTTCCCCGAGCGGATTCCCGACGTGATCGCGCAAGGGGCCGACCTGGTCGTTCTCGAGGGCGGCATCAACGACTCCAAGAGCGACATCGAGGACGTCGAGAAGGGCTTCCGGGCCACCCTGGACGAGCTCGAGGGCTATGAGGTCGTCGTGCTCAGCGCGCCCAGGGTGAACTCCCGGGCCAAGGCGATCAGGGTCGTCAACAAGATGATGCGCCGGGTCTCGGCGGAGTACGGAGTGACGTACATCAATGTCTTCGACCTGCAGCTGCCGATGCTCGAGGACAACACCCACCTGACGGTCGCGGGCCACATGCAGTTCGGGGAGATCGTCGCCCGCCGGATCGCGGAGAGCCGATCGGAGACTGTCCCCGCCCACGGCTAAGGTTGCCCGAGTGACCGCAACCGAGATCGCCTCCCAGTCGCCCGTACGTGAAGCCCTGGCGGATGCGGTCGCGACCCTCGGCGGTGCCACCCGCGAGGGCCAGGTGATGATGGCCGACGCGGTCGCGCAGGCCCTGGCCGACGAGGAGCACCTGCTGGTCGAGGCCGGCACCGGCACCGGGAAGTCGCTGGCCTATCTGGTCCCGTCGCTGCTCCACGACAGCCGGGTCGTGGTCGCCACCGCGACCCTGGCGCTGCAGCACCAGCTCGTCGAGCGCGACCTGCCGCGCCTGGTCAAGGCGATCGGCTCGCGTCCCGGCGTGGATGCCTCCTACGCGGTGCTCAAGGGCCGCTCCAACTACGCCTGCCTCCACCGTGTCCGCGAGGGCGCGCCCGACGACCAGGGCACCCTGGTCGACGTCCCGCTCGGCCCGATGGCCGAGAAGGTCCTGGAGCTGCGCAGCTGGGCCGAGGAGGAGGCCGAGAAGGGTGGCAGCGGCGAGCGCGACTCGGCGCCGCGCCACACCGACCGTGAGTGGCGTCAGGTCTCGGTCAACCACCGCGACTGCCTCGGCGCCGCCAAGTGCCCCTTCGGCGAGGAGTGCTTCGTCGAGGTCGCCCGCGACAAGGCCCAGAAGAGCCACCTGATCGTCACCAACCACTCCCTGCTCGCGATCGATGCGATCGAGGGCGTGCCGATGATCCCGGAGTACGACGCGGTGGTGATCGACGAGGCCCACGAGCTGGTCGCCCGGGTGACCCAGGCAGCGACCGACGAGCTGACCGCCGCAGAGGTGGAGCGTGCCGCCCGCCGGGCGCAGAAGCACGTCGAGGGCTCCGAGGCCGACGACCTGGCCGACGCCTCCGACGCGCTGCGGGCGGCGATCAACGAGACCTCGCCGGGGCGGTTCGTGACCCTCCCGGAGCTGGTCTCCGACGCGCTGGTGCTGGTGCGTGACGCCGCGCGCTCCGCGCTCTCGGCGCTCCCCAAGCCGAAGGACTCCGACAGCGCCGACCCTGGCTTCCAGCAGGCCAAGGGCGGACTCCAGGAGGTCTTCACGACCGCTGAGCGGATGGCCGCGGTTTCCGAGCACGACGTGATCTGGCTCAACGAGGGCAGCGACCGGATCCCGCCACGACTCTGCGTCGCGCCGCTGCAGGTCTGGGCGCAGATGCGCGAGAAGCTGCTGCGGGAGAAGACCGTCGTGTTCGCCTCGGCGACGCTCAAGCTCGGCGGGGACTTCGGTCCCGTGGCCGGATCTCTCGGGCTCAAGGCGGAGGAGCGCACCGAGGTGGGTGCCGGGGCGCAGCGCACCGAGGACGTGCTGCCGTGGGTCGGGCTCGATGTCGGCAGCCCGTTCGACTACGGCCGGCAGGGGATCCTCTACGTCGCCCGCCACCTGCCTCCTCCCGGCCGCGACGGCATGGGCGCCAAGACCCTGGACGAGATCGTCGACCTGGTCGACGCCGCCGACGGACGTACGCTCGGGCTCTTCTCGTCCCGTCGCGCGGCCGAGGCGGCCGCCGAGGTCGTGCGCCAGAAGCTGCCTCACCTGACCACGCTGGCGCAGGGCGACGCCCAGCTGCCCGAGCTCGCAGCGCAGTTCGTCGCAGACCCCCACACGGTGCTCTTCGGGACGCTGTCGCTGTGGCAGGGGATCGACGTGCCCGGCGACACCTGTCAGCTGGTGATCATCGACCGGATCCCGTTCCAGCGGCCCGACGACCCGCTGATGTCGGCCCGGCAGCAGGCGGCGGACAAGGCCGGCGGCAACGGATTCATGCAGGTCGCCGCCACTCATGCCGCGTTGCTCATGGCCCAAGGCGCCGGCCGGCTGATCCGCACCACCACCGACCGCGGGGTGGTGGCGGTGCTGGACGCCCGGCTGGCGACCGCGCGCTACGGCGGCTTCCTCAAGGCCAGCCTGCCGCCGATGTGGGCCACCACCGACCCGGCCATCGTGCGCCAGGCGCTGAAGCGACTCTCCGAGTCAGCCTCCGCCTGACGCCGGTCGAGTCGGCTCGTACTGACCGAAAAGCACGTCGAGTCGGCTCGTTGGAACGAGCCGACTCGGCGTGATCTGGGTCAGCGGTAGGTCTTGGCCCACCAGCGGTGGGTGGCCTTGTCGGGCGTGGCGACGCCGTGGCAGGAGTACGGGGTGCCCTGACCGCAGGTGAAGTTGCTGCTCGCGTTGGCGAAGGTGACCTCGACCTTGCGGATCCGCTTGGAGGAGAACCCCTCGATGGTCTTGGTGGCGATGCCCTGGCTGTTGGGCTTGAGGTGGTAGACGCCGCGGGTGCCGTCGGTGCGGAAGATGCTGATCACGGCAGCGTTGGCGTTGGGGCGGGCGACGTCGACCTTGATGCGCAGCTTCCAGCCCTTGCCGACGTTCTTCGGGACCAGACGCTGGGAGGCGTAGGTGAGGTGCTTGAGGGTGAACTGGCCGTCGACGGTCTGTCGCTTGGCGGGCAGCGCGGTGCGGCCGTCGTAGACCGGCGGGTAGTAGGCGCCACCCTCGCTGTAGCTCTTCGCGGGGGCCAGGTTGGCGGCGGCGAAGCGGGCGTACTGCAGCTTCAGCGTGGTGCCGCGCGCGGCGAGCGTCTGTCGGATGGCCGCGGTGGAGTAGGTGGACGGGGCCCGGTTCCAGACACCGAGGACCACCTCCGGGAGGGAACCCCGCTCCTTGGCGAAGCGCTCGGAGAGGTAGCGGAAGAAGATCCAGTTGCCGTAGATGCCGAGGTTGGAGACGTTGGAGTTGTCCAGCGGCTTGCGCTGGTCCTCCAGCTGGCCGTAGGCCAGGTACTGGCGGTTGTCGTTGATGCTGTCGTAGACCTCGTCCTCGACCCAGGTCGCCGTGGACTCCATCATCCAGCGGTCCTCGCCGGCGTCGTAGGCGAACTGGACCGCGTGGAAGTACTCGTGGGCGGCGGTGACCCGGAGGTTCTCGGTGGGCGTGTTGGCCGTGCCGTACTCACTGGTGGCGTAGTCGTTGTCCAGGACGCAGTAGGCCGTCGCGGCGGTCTTGGAGACCTTCGTCTCGGGGGCGCAGTAGCCGTAGTAGCCCTCGTCGTAGAGGTTCTCCAGGTAGATGTCGACCTTGCCGGGGGTGACCGTCTTGTCGGCGGCAGGCTTGCGGTAGCCCGCCTGCACATAGATGTTGTGGACCTTCGTGACCACGTCACGGACCTGGGTCGCGTACGCCACCGAGGCGCTGTCGCCACCCTTGCCCGGCGTGTAGTGGACGCAGACGACGTCGCTGCACGTCTCGGTCGCGGTGCGCGGGCGGGCGAGCAGCTCACGCGCGGCCTTCTGGTTGGAGCCGTCCAGGGCGTCCTTGGCGTTCCAGAGGTTGGTCAGGGCGATGGTCGCGTCGGGCCGGCCGGCGACGTGCCGACCTGGCACGACCTGGCGGGCGCCACGGACCGACTGGTTGCGCTTGACCTTCTTGGCCTCGGCGAGAGCCTCCCGGGCCTCCTCCTCTGTCACCGGCTGTGCGGCGCTGGTGTCGCCGCCGGTCCGCACCGAGCTCGCCGGGGTCGATCCGGTTGCGGGCATGGTGGCGGCGAAGGTGGCCACTACCATCCCTGCGATCAAGACGAGGGAGCGTTGTTTGCGGTTGATCCGGCGGGCAATGTTTCGCATGAGATACCAGACGTTCGGGAAGGTAGACCAGGGCAGTCTAAGGGCACGCGACTCGGCCACATCGGTGAAACGCCTAGACCGGCTCGGTGACGTGATGGAGCCGGTTGCTCCCGCTCGCGGTGGCGTACGACCTGGCCCAGGTGGCCGTGGTCCTGGAGTCCTTGCGCTCGCCGATGACGTACCAGTCCATCTGGGCCCGGTTGCGGGTCACGTCGAGGACCGAGAAGCCGTGGTCGTCGAAGTTGAGGTAGCGCACATGGCGGTTGGCGGTCCTGATGATGTTCTCGACCGTCACGCTCACCGTGCGGCGCGGTGCGCCGAGGATGTCCTTGAGGTTGTTCGAGGTCACCGAGGTGGCGACGAACTCGACGCCGGCGGTCCTGCCGAGCGGGTAGACGGCGGAGTCGTACGGCAGGTCGCAGGCCCACGCCGAGTGGATGTCGCCGGTGACGAACACCGTGTCGGTGATCGCGTTGTCGCGGATGTGCTCGAAGAGCTCGGTGCGGTCGGCGGTGTAGCCGTCCCACTGGTCGACGTTGTAGGCGATGCCGTTGTCGGGCAGCAGCCCGGTGACGTCGTTGACCGGGCTGACCAGGCTCTTCGGGAGGGCCGCGAAGGTGACCGGCGCGATCATGACCGGGTTGCCGACGATCTTCCACCGGGCGTCGGTGAGCAGGCCCTCCTTGAGCCACTCCAGCTGCTCGTCGCCGGTGATCGTACGGTCGGGGTCGTCGACGCCGGCCAGGTCGGTGCGGGCGACCTGCTCGGAGCGGTAGGAGCGCAGGTCGAGCATGCTCAGCTCGAGGAGGGTGCCGAACCTCAGCCGCCGGTAGATGCGGTCGTGGAGGTGCCCGCCGGTCTCGACGACGGCAGTGCCGTCGACACGTAGCGGCATCCACTCGTCGTAGGCCTGGTTGGCGTTGGTCTTGCGGTCGATCCAGTCGTACTCGCCGGGCTCGTTGTTCTCCGCACCCAGCAGCCAGGCGTCGTTGGCGGACTCGTGGTCGTCCCAGGTGACGATCCAGGGCAGGTGTGCGTGCGCGTCGGCGAGGTCGGCGTCGCGCTTGTACTGGGCGTGCCGGACCCGGTAGTCGGCCAGGGTGTGCATCTCGTGGGCCGGCTCGTGCGGGCGGATGTCCTCGTTGGCCATGCCGTAGCCGTACTCGCCGGGGCCGTACTCGTAGAGATAGTCGCCCAGGTGGAGGATCGCGTGCAGGTCGTCGCGCGCGGCCAGATGGCGGTAGGCGGCGAACCAGCCGGCCTGCAGGTTGGAGCAGGAGACCACCCCGAAACGTACGTTGTCCGGGGCCGCGTCCGCAGCCGGAGCGGTGCGTGTGCGGCCGACGCGGCTGGTCTGGCCGTTGTAGGTGAAGCGGTAGAAGTACCAGCTCTCCGGGGACAGGCCGGTGACGTCGAGCTTCACGGTGTGGTCGCGGTCCGGGCCGGTGAGCTGGGTGCCCTTGGCGGTGAGGCGGCTGAAGTCCGCGGTCGGCGAGACCTCCCAGTGGACCAGGATCTCCTCGCCCCGTCCGGACCCCGGGGTCGCCTCCGCGGTGGGCGTGACCCGGGTCCAGATGACCACGCGGTCCGGGAGCGGGTCGCCGGAGGCGACGCCGTGCTGGAAGTGGTTGAGCGTGGTGCCGGCTGCCTCGGCGGGTGTCGGCAGTGCCACGACTCCCACTCCTGCGGCGGTGGCCAGGCCGGCGGCGATGAGGGTGCGGCGGTCGATCTGCGTCTGGGTCGTGCTGCTCTGAGTCACGCTGTATGGAACGACGCAGCCGCCGGCCCTGTCATGGGCCGGCGGCTGGATTTCACGCAGAGTTCCCGGACTGGTCGCGGGAGGTGTGAGACAGGACTCAGAGGCTGCGCAGGACCGCCGTCACCTTGCCGAGGATCGTCGCGTGGGTGCCGTCGATCGGCTCGTACGCCGCGTTGTGCGGCAGCAGCCACACCTTGCCGTCCTTGCGGGAGAGCGTCTTGACCGTCGCCTCGCCGTCGATCAGCGCGGCCACGATCTCGCCGTTCTCCGCGGTGGGCTGCTGGCGCACGACCACGAAGTCGCCGTCGCAGATCGCGGCGTCGACCATCGAGTCACCGGAGACCGAGAGCAGGAAGAGGTCGCCGTTGCCGACCAGCTGCTTGGGCAGCGGGAAGACGTCCTCGATGCTCTGCTGGCTCGAGGTCTCCTCGGCCAGGATCGGGCCACCGGCCGCGATCCGACCGACCAGGGGAACCATGGTGGCGTCGGGGTTGGGGTTGACGACGGCCTCGGCGGTGAGCGCCGGCTCGGTCTCCTCGCCGGCCATGGCCTTGCGGTGGGCCATCACCTCGGGGAGGAAGACCTCGAGGGCACGGGGTCGCTTCGGGTCCTTGCGGATCAGACCACGCTGCTCCAGCGCGCGCAGCTGGTGGGCGACGCTGCTGGTGCTGGTCAGCCCGACGGCGGCACCGATCTCGCGCATGCTGGGCGGGTAGCCGCGCTGCTCGATGCTGTCGCGCAGGTGAGCGAGGATGCGCTGCTGACGCGGCGTGAGCCCGGTCGCGTCCGGCGGCCCGTCGGGCAGCTCGCGGACGCGGCTCTTCTTCGAACCGCCTGATCCGGTGCCTGTCTTCTGCGTGGTCATGTCATCACATTAGTCCCTCTGGCACCACGACATCAAACATCTGTTCGATCTCGTTCGAAGTGCGTGTCGGCGTTCAAAAATTCCTGACGTCGCTACTTGCGTTGTTCGAACACGTGATCTACCTTCGAACATGTGCTCGATCGAACACGTGATCGAGAGACTTGTGAACTGGAGGCCGTGATGAGTGCAACCGTCTATGTGCTGCCCGTAGCCGAGCCGCCCCGGCCCGTGCCGGAGGTGCGTCGCTCGACGGTGCGGCTCACCCGTCGTGGGCGGATCGTCGTGTTCGCCTTCGCGCTCGTCGTGCTCTTCGCGATCGCTTTCGTCGGGGCGCGGGTGGCCTTCGCGGTGGACGGTGATGCCGACAAAAGCCCCGCCCCCGCCGCTCACACGATGGTCGTCGGCGATGGCGACACGCTCTGGGACATCTCCGCGGAAGCCGTCGCCGGGACCGGCGCTTCGATTCGGGAGATGGAGCAGAGGATCAAGGAGCTCAACGGTCTCGAGTCCTCGATGCTCGTGTCCGGGCAGACCCTGATCGTTCCGACCGCGCCGTAGCGGGCGCCCACAGATGTCCGGCTGCTCCTTCGAGGGAGTCAGCCCGCGCGGCGGGCACCCTGGCAGCCGGCAACCGGGGAAATGTGAGAGTGCTGCAGACGATGGGAAGCGTCTGCAGCACTCTCGCTGTCCTGGCGGTCGTCGTCAGTGACGCCCGCGGTAGGGCGTGTCCGGCTCGGGCGGCGGCCACTGCTTGTTGCGGGTGCTGTGACGCGGCGGCCACTCGTCGTCCGGCTGAGCGGCGGGCGGTTCCTGGGGCTGTCGTTGGGTGGGCATCGCCTGCGTCGCTGCCGGATCCTGGGTCAGTCGAGCCCTCGAGCCGGTCTGGCCGTAGCTGGCCGGAGCCTGGTAGGCGCCGGACTGATACTGCGAGGAGCCGGCCTGCTGGGTGGGGTAGCTGTCGGTGCCGTAGCCCTGCGAGCCGTACGCCGGGGAGCTGGTCGGCGTGGAGGCCGGGGTCGGCGGGCTCGTGTAGTAGGGCGGGGTGCTCGGCGGCGTCGGCGGCTGGTAGCTCGGCGTGCTGTAGGCCGACCGGCTCCCGGTGTTGCCGAAGTCCGAGGAGCTGCTCGTGTAGCCGTAGGGCGACTGGGAGCCCGTGTCGGTGTAGGCCGAGCGGCTGCCGGTGTCACCGTAGGGAGCCTGGCTCCCGGTGTCGGAGCTGTGCCGGCCGTAGGAGCCGGTGTCCTCGTAGCCGTAGGAGCCGGTGCCGTAGTAGTCCTGCTCCATGTAGGTCGTCTGGTCGCCGTATGGCTGCTCCGGGTAGTCCTGCTCCTCGACGTAGGCGTTGGAGTGGCTTCCGGTGTAGTCGTCGGCGGGCGGTGGGGTGGGGGAGCCGGTGAGGGCCCGCCAGGCCTTCCCGGCGAAGGTGAAGGTCAGGAAGAGACAGGCGACTGCGACGACGGCCGCGACGGCGAGCTTCACCCAGGCGCCGGAATCGCCTCCTCGTGCGTCGGCCCCGAAACCGACGGCGACCCACACCAGCACTCCCCAGATGACGAGGAATGCCAGCGTCGCGATCGCAGGCAAGATGAACGGTGGCCGGGGACCGCTTCTGGGGCGCGTGCCTCTCCGCGACCCGACGCGATTTCCTCCGGAGATGTTTGTCACGGGGTCATTCTTACCCATCTGGGCCAGCGCGTCGCCGCTGAACCGGAATCTTTCGGTGTTTGACCGACGACACGCCGGGCGCACGGGGAAACGCGGCGCTCGCTTGCATCGACTGGGGGGCGGGCGTACGGTTACCACTACATCTAGTAGTTACACCGCTGTAGTTATCCACATCTAGTTCACATGAACAGGTGGATGACCCACAGCGACGGGGGTGTTGTTCCACAGGGACTCACGCTCAATTCCACAGGTTCCACAGGCTCGGGCCGCCGCTGAGACGGCCTGGATCCACAAGGCTTCACGAGAGGGGCTCGACCGTGCACTGTCCGTTCTGCCGACACAGCGACACCAAGGTTCTCGACTCCCGCGTGGCCGAGGACGGCGGCCAGATCCGGCGTCGTCGGGTCTGCCAGGAATGTGGGAAGCGGTTCACGACCGTCGAGCAGATGCAGCTGATGGTGGCCAAGCGCTCCGGCGCGGCGGAGCCGTTCAGCCGCGACAAGGCGGTGCACGGCGTACGCAAGGCGTGCAAGGGCCGCCCGGTCACCGAGGACCAGCTCGCCTGCCTCGGCCAGGAGGTCGAGCAGGCGCTGCGGAGCCAGGGGTTGGCTGAGGTGCCCAGCCACGAGGTGGGGCTGGCGATCCTCGCGCCGCTGCGCGAGCTCGACGAGGTGGCCTACCTGCGCTTCGCGAGCGTCTACCGGGCCTTCGGCTCGGCCGACGACTTCGAGCGCGAGATCCAGATGCTGCGTACGGAACGGGAAGTCCAGGACTTCGAGGCAGAACATCCGGTCGAGGCCCCGGTGGGCACCGACTGATCCCACGGCCATGGGAGATGGCACACAGACCGGCCCGGGCAGGCCGTGGGGAAGCGACCTGTCCGGGCCATCCAGCAAGACAACAGCACGACGCACGAAGCCCGAACGGGCGCACAGGAGACTCCACCATCAGCACCGACCAGCAGTACGGCACAGCGATCGATGACAACAGGGGGAACGAAATGACAGACACGGCATCAGAGGCACAGGCATCGTCGAAGGCGGGCGCCGGGCTGAAGATCGAGCGGATCTTCAGCACCGAGGGCGTCCACCCCTACGACGAGATCACCTGGGAGCGACGCGACGTCGTCCAGAAGAACTGGAAGACGGGTGAGACCGTCTTCGAGCAGACCGGGGTCGAGTTCCCCGACTTCTGGTCGATCAACGCCTCGACGATCGTGACGACCAAGTACTTCCGCGGTGCCCTCGGCACCGACAAGCGTGAGCAGAGCCTGAAGCAGCTGATCGACCGGGTCGTGAACACCTACGTCGCCTCCGGCAAGGAGAACGGCTACTTCGCCTCCGAGGCCGACGCCGACCTCTTCGGTCGCGAGCTCACCTGGCTGCTGGTCAACCAGCACTTCGCGTTCAACTCGCCGGTCTGGTTCAACGTCGGCACCGAGTCCCCCCAGCAGGTCTCGGCCTGTTTCATCCTCTCGGTCGACGACTCCATGGACTCGATCCTGAACTGGTACAAGGAGGAGGGCCTGATCTTCAAGGGCGGCTCCGGTGCCGGTCTCAACCTCTCCCGCATCCGCTCCTCCAAGGAGCTGCTGAAGTCCTCCGGCGGCACCGCCTCCGGCCCGGTCTCCTTCATGCGCGGCGCCGACGCGTCCGCGGGCACCATCAAGTCCGGTGGCGCCACCCGTCGCGCCGCGAAGATGGTCGTCCTCGACGTCGACCACCCCGACATCGAGGAGTTCGTCGAGACCAAGGCGCGCGAGGAGGACAAGATCCGCGCGCTGCGCGACGCCGGCTTCGACATGGACCTGGGCGGCAAGGACATCTCGTCCGTGCAGTACCAGAACGCCAACAACTCGGTGCGCGTCTCCGACGAGTTCATGCGCGCGGTCGAGGAGGGCAAGAAGTTCGGCCTCCGGGCGCGTACGACCGGTGAGGTCATCGAGGAGATCGACGCCCGCGAGCTGTTCCGCAAGATCTCGGTCGCCGCGTGGGAGTGTGCCGACCCGGGTCTGCAGTACGACGACACCATCAACGACTGGCACACCAACCCGGAGACGGGCCGGATCACCGGCTCCAACCCGTGCTCGGAGTACATGTCGCTGGACAACTCCTCCTGCAACCTGGCGTCGCTCAACCTGCTGAAGTTCCTCAAGGACGACGACACCTTCGACGCGGTCCGCTTCCAGCAGGCCTGTGAGGTCGTCTTCACCGCGATGGACATCTCCATCTGCTTCGCCGACTTCCCGACCGAGGCGATCGGCGAGACCACCCGCGACTACCGCCAGCTCGGCATCGGCTACGCCAACCTCGGCGCCCTGCTGATGGCGATGGGTCTCGGCTACGACTCCGAGGGCGGCCGGACCATGGCTGCCGCCATCACCTCGCTGATGACCGGTGCCGGCTACAAGCGTTCGGCCGAGCTGGCCGGCGTCGTCGGTCCGTACGCCGGCTACGCCCGCAACGCCGAGGCCCACCAGCGGGTCATGCGCAAGCACCAGGCCGCCAACGACGCGGTCCGCTCGATCAACCCGGTCGACCGCAACATCATCGACGCGGCGACCCGGGTGTGGTCCGACGTCGTCGAGATCGGCAAGGTCAACGGCTTCCGCAACGCCCAGGCCTCGCTGCTCGCGCCGACCGGCACCATCGGCTTCATGATGGACTGCGACACCACCGGCATCGAGCCGGACTTCTCGCTGGTCAAGTTCAAGAAGCTCGTCGGCGGCGGCTCGATGCAGATCGTCAACCAGGTGATCCCGCGGGCGCTGACCAAGCTGGGCTACCAGGCCGAGCAGATCGAGGCGATCGTCGCCTACATCGCCGAGCACGGCCACGTCGTCGACGCCCCCGGCCTGCGCCAGGAGCACTACGAGGTCTTCGACACCGCGATGGGCAAGCGTGCGCTGCAGCCGATGGGCCACGTACGCATGATGGCGGCTACCCAGCCGTTCCTCTCCGGCGCGATCTCCAAGACCGTCAACCTGCCCGAGTCGGCGACCGTCGAGGACATCGAGCAGGTCTACATGGAGTCGTGGAAGCTGGGTCTGAAGGCCACCGCGATCTACCGCGACAACTGCAAGGTCGGCCAGCCGCTGGCCGACGGCAAGTCGGAGAACGCCAAGAAGGACCAGGGTCTCTCCACGGCTGCTGCCGAGGTTGCGGCTGAGGCCGAGGTCGAGCCCGAGGTCGTCGAGAAGATCATCGAGAAGATCGTCTACGCGCCGACCCGCAAGCGCCTGCCGAAGTCCCGCGTCTCGCGCACCACCTCCTTCACGGTCGGTGGCGCCGAGGGCTACATGACCTCCGGCGCGCACGCCGACGGCGAGCTCGGCGAGGTCTTCCTCAAGCTAGGCAAGCAGGGCTCGACCCTGGCCGGCGTCATGGACGCCTTCTCGATCGCCGTCTCGGTCGGCCTCCAGTACGGCGTGCCCCTGGAGACCTACGTCTCCAAGTTCACCAACCTGAAGTTCGAGCCCGCCGGTCTGACCGACGACCCGGACGTACGCATGGCACAGTCGCTCATGGACTACGTCTTCCGCCGGCTGGCGCTGGACTACATGTCCTTCGAGGACCGCTCGGCTCTCGGCATCTACTCCGCCGACGAGCGTCAGCGCTACCTCGAGACCGGCTCCTACGAGCAGCTCGGCAACGGCACCACCGCCGCCGAGCTCGTCCAGAAGCCGGCTCCGGAGCGCAAGGTGGAGGCGAAGACCGAGGTCGTCGAGGCCGACGTCAAGGAGGAGGCTCCTGCCGAGGCGGCTGCGCAGGAGGCCCCCAAGGCGGCCGCCCACACCACCGCCGAGCTGCTCGAGTCGATCAGCGGCATGGCCATCGACAGCCCGCTCTGCTTCACCTGCGGCACCAAGATGCGCCCCGCCGGCTCCTGCTACGTCTGCGAGGGCTGCGGCTCGACCTCTGGTTGCAGCTGATTCGTTGAGTGACTGAGTCCGGTCCCGCATCCACTCCTGGGTGCGGGACCGGACTCACTTGTTGGCTCTAGGGTTGCTGGGGTGAGCGCCGATGCCGGGTACGACGGGACCGACTTCTACTGCGATGTCGCCATTCCTCGTCCCGACCGCCTTCATGTGGTGCACGACAGCGCAAGGGTGCTGGCGTTCCACCACACGCGACCGTTCTGGGCCGTGCACGTCGTGGTGGTGCCGAAACGCCACCTCGGATCACTCACGACTGTGAGTGCCGAGGACGAGGCCGACGTGCGTGAGCTCCTCGGTGTCGTCCAGGCAGTTGCCCGGGACGTGGAGCGCGAGCACGGCGCCGCGGCGGTGCTGACGAACCTGGGTGCCTACCAGGACTCCAAGCACCTGCACGTGCACATCCACAGCGGTGGGTGTCGTGACCAGGGGTGATGTGGGAGTCGTGGTGTCACTGGGTGACATCGGGACTCCCTGGTCGGGGAAGTTGCAAGGGGAGGAAGTGATCCCGGGTCCAGCCGGCGGTGTCCAGGACGAAGCGGAGCAGGACCGAGTCGCCCGTGCCAGTGAGTTCGGTGTCGATGTCCGTCGCCGATGAAGAGCCTAGGCCTGGGACGTACGCATCAAGGGCACTCCTGCGCCGCGCTTCGGTGTCGGGTGGGCCGGTGACGGTGAGGGCCGAGCTGTCGATGGCCACCCCGGTGACCCGCCCGGATCCGATCGGGCGGCCGGCGACCATCAGTGCGGTCTCGGTGGCTGCCCTGACGGATCGATGGTCAAGGACCGCGCCGAGGGCGACGCGCGGGCGGTGGGCCGCCGTTGCCAAGGCGTGAGCGACCGCGTCGTGGCAGGCGATGTGGTCGGGGTGTCCGGTCAGTCCGTCCGGTCCGACGGTGAGGACGATGTCAGGTCGGATTGCTTCGAGTGCGGTCCTGACACGAGCGGCGAGGTCGGTGGTGTCGGCCGCGCCGATGGTCTGCGCCGCTGAGTGCGGCGTGTCCGTCCAGCGTCCGGGCTCGGTCAGGTAGCCCCAGGTGTCGATCCCGAGCAGCTCGGCTGATGCTGCGAGCCGAGCCTCCTTGGCTCGGCGCGCGGCCGCAAGGCCGGCCGGGGTCAGCGGGCTTTGACGGCCCTCGCCACCGGTGAAGAGGCGCAGATGGGTCCGCATCCCCGAGGCCTTGGCGGCGACCGTCGCAGCTCCGGTGGCGAACACCTCGTCGTCTGGGTGAGCATGCACGACGAGCACCACGGCTTGGTCGAACCCCTGGCCGCTGAACATGCCCACACGCTACGGGCACCGGCGTGGAGGCATATGTGGAGGTGAGAGTCCAGACACTGGTCTTCTGGCCCTCCGGCGTGTGGCCTTCGTCCCTGTGACGACGACGACCGGCGCGTGACGATCACAGTGAGAAGCGCGGCGTGAGGGCGGACTTCGCTCGAAGGGACAGGAGTCGACAAATGATGGGTTACGGATACGGCATGGGGGCCGTGGGCTGGATCGCCATGACCATCTTCTGGGTCGGGTTGATCACGTTGGTCATCTGGGTCATCGCCCGCGTGCTGCCGACCGGGGGTGCCTGGGGTGAATCGACGCCACGACGGGGCGGAGCACCCGCGGAGAGCGCCGAGGACATCTTGGACCGGCGCTTCGCCGCCGGGGAGCTGGACGAGGAGACCTATCGGTCGATGCTCGCCACGCTGCGCTCGTCGAGGACCGCGCGGACCGAGCCCCGGTGATGCGTACGCTCAAGAGCCTGTGGATTCCGCTGGTCGCTCTGCTCGCGATGCTCGGCTCCGGCGCCTGGCTGGTCACCCAGGACGACGATGACGGCCGAGGGTTCGGCCCCTGGGGTGGGACGGGCATGCCGATGATGGGCGGCTCGGCCGAGTCGTGGCGGCCGGGCGGCGAACGCGATCCGGTGGACGACCTCGCCGAGGCACGAGACCGAGCCGAGGACTTCGCCGAGACGCTGGGGCCCGGGCTGCGCGTAGGTGAGGTCATGCGGTTCGAGAACAACTACTACGCCGAGCTCGAGGAGTCCGACGGGGCCAAGGCCACCGAGGTGCTGGTCGATCCGTCGACCGGGGCCGTGCAGCTCGAGTTCGGGCCGGCCATGATGTGGAACACCCGCTACGGGATGATGGCCCGACCCGGCACCCGCGCCCGGCTCAGCGCCGAGCAGGCCCGGTCTGTCGCGCAGGCGTGGGCCGACGACCACGGCGGGCTCGCCGTCGCCGAACCCGAAGCCTTCCCCGGCTACTACACGCTGCACACGCTCCGGGATGGCGACATCAAGGGGATGCTCTCGGTGAACGCCGTCACGGGTGCCGTCTGGTATCACAGCTGGCACGGGGAGTTCGAGGAGATGTCCGAGGGCGAATAGCCACGCGGGCTCCTGCGGTTCGGTCAGCGGCCGAGGATGCGGGCGAGCCAGGTGCCGTTCGGGTCCTTGGGGTCGGCGGAGTGTCCCGGGCACCACTGCCCGGTGGGCACGGAGGCTTTGATGGCGGCGACGTGGCGGCCACAGCCGGCCCAGGTGGTCTTCTTGCACTTCTTGCAGCGGACGGGGCGACACATTCTGTTCGGTTCCTCTTCTGTGGTTCGGGTGGTTCAGCTGTGGGAGAACGTGATGTTGGGCAGTACGCGGCGCAGCCAGGCCGGGGTGGCCCAGGCGGCGCGGCCGGCGACTCGGAGCATGACCGGAAGTAGCACGAGCCGGACCAGGAAGGCGTCGAGCAGGACGGCGACGCCGAGGATGACGCCCATCTCCTTGGGGGGTAGCGGGCCCGAGAGGGCGAAGGTGAAGAACACCGCGACCATCACGCCGCCGGCGGCGAAGATGACCCGCCCGGAGTGCGCGACCGCGCCAACCATGGCCTCGTGCGGGTCGCCTGACTTCTCCCAGTGCTCCTTCGCGGAGGCGAGCAAGAAGACGGTGTAGTCCATCGCGATCGCGAAGATCATCGCGAAGAAGAAGACCGGCGCCCACGCGTCCAGGAAGCCTTGTGGCTCGAATCCGAGGAACCCGGAGCCGTGTCCGTCCTGGAAGATCAGGCGAGCGACGCCGAACGCGGCGGCTGTCGACAACAGACTGACCAGGGTGCCGAGCAGCGAGATCAGGGGCGCCTGCAAGGCCACGAGCAGCAGCAGGAAGCCGAGCACCAGGACGACGCCGATCACCAGCGGGGTCGTCGTATCGAGTTGGGTCTTCAGGTCGATGTTCTCGACTGCTGCGCCACCGACCAGGGCAGAGTCCGGCAGGTCGGTGCGGAGACGGTCGATGCTCGCGGCGAGGTCGGGATCGGACGGGTCGACCGTCGGCACCGCCTGGATCAGGCTGTAGTCGGTGCCGTCCGAGGCCGGGGCCGCGGGCATGACGGCCTCGATGCCGTCGTCGTCGGTCAGGATCTGCGATGCGGCCTCGGCGTCCCGCTTGTCGACGACGACCTGGAGCATGCCTGGGGCACCCTCGCCGAAGGCGTCCTGGACCTGGTCGTAGCCGACCCTCGCGCTGGAGTCCTCGGGGAGCACCTTGATCGAAGGCATCGCTGTCTCGAGACCCAGGATGGGGGCGGCCAGCACGATCAGCACGATCAACGAGCCCAGACCCCAGACAGCGGGGCGTCGCCACAGTCGTTCGCCCCAGGAGGCGAAGACGGGGGAACGGTGCTCCCCGGCCTTCACCCAGGGCAGCGAGAACTTGTTGATCTTCTGGTCGAGGGCGACGAGGACGAGGGGGAGCAATGTCAGCGTCGCGGCGAGCACGAAGACGACCGAGAGCATGATCCCTCCGGCCATGGAGCGGAAGGAGGGGGAGGGAACCAGCATCACCGCAGACAGCGAGACCAGCACGGTCACGCCGGAGAGCAGAACGGCCTTGCCCGCCGTGTCCATGGTTTCGGCGATAGCCGCACGCGCGGAAGTGTGGTGTCCCATCCGGGCAGCGCGGTATCGGGCGACGAGGAAGAGTGCGTAGTCGATACCCAGTGCGAGAGAGAACATCATCGCGAAGTTCATCGCCCAGATCGAGACCGGAACCAGCTCGTTGATCAGCACGAGCGAGCCCGCGGAGGCGACCAGGCCGGCGAGGGTGAGGACGAGCGGAAGGCCAGCAGCGACCAAGGCCCCGAAGGCGAGTACGAGGATCGCGAGAGTGACGGGCCACGACATCATCTCCGAGGTGAGCATTGCCTCCAGGTTGGCCTCGTTGAAGTCCGACCACAGCAGCGACGAGCCCGTGGGATTGACCTGCACGGTGTCGGTGGAAAGAGCCTGGAGCTCTTCCTTGAGATCGGTGGCGACGCGCACCATCTCGTTGGTGTCAACACCGGCACCGGCCAGCACCACCGCTGTGGCGCCGTCCTGGGACAGGCTCGCCCCGGGCATCGGAGCGATCACCTCGTCCAGCCGTGGCTCGTCGTCGAGGATCTGGGTCACCTCTGCCAGCACCTGCTGACCCTCACCGTCCTGGAGCGAGCCGTCGGTGCTGTGGACGACCACCTGGATCGCGTGGCTGGCGTTGCCGCCGAAGTGTTCCTGCGCGAGCTCGCGGACGGCCACAGACTCTGAGCCGTCGGCCTGCCAACCGGCCCCGGAGAGGTTCTTCTCCACCGCGGGAGCGAAGACGCCCAGTCCGATCACCAGGAGCACCCAGCCGACGGCGACCAGACGTCGGTGATCGATCACCCACACTCCCAGTCGACCCAGCGGGCCGGGTCGGGTGAGTGGCGTGGTCGCCGGCGGGCCAGCGGCGTACGTCGTCTGTGGCATTCGTGCTTCCTCTCGAGAACTAACCCCCTGGGGGGATGCGACGACGGTAGCATAACCCCCCGGGGGGTTGTAGAATCCACGGAGACGAAAGGGAGAACCGATGACCAGCTTCACTTTGAGCGCCACCGTCCCCGCGTCGTACGCGGAGACCTTTGTGCGCGTACGAGAGCTCCTCGGCGAGGCCGGGTTCGGCGTGCTCACCGAGATCGACCTGACCGCCACCCTGCGGGCCAAGCTCGGTGTCGAGGTTCCGCAGCAGGTGATCCTCGGAGCCTGCATGCCTCAGCTCGCCCACCGCGCGCTCGAGGCAGACCCGCGGATCGCGACCATGCTGCCGTGCAACGTCGTGGTCGCGGCCGAGGGTGAGGGGACCCGGGTCGAGATCTTCGACCCGGCCGCGATGACCTCGTTCAGCCCCGACGCCGGTGTCGCCGAGGTCGCGGCGGACGCGCGCCAGCGCCTCACCGGCATGCTGGATGCACTCACGGGAAAGAAGTAGGACGACGATGCAGCTCGAGCCTGACGAGATCAAGGCCGTCATCACCCGACTCAAGCGCGCCAACGGACACCTCGCCTCGGTGATCCGGATGCTCGAGGAGGGCTCGGAGTGCGAGGACGCGCTCACCCAGCTCGCGGCGGTGAACAAGGCGGTCAGCCGAGGTGGGTACGCGCTGGTCGCCACCGGGCTGGAGAAGTGCCTGGCGGACGGTGGTCGCGACAGCGTGGACACGAAGAAGATGGAGAAGCTCTTCCTCGCGCTGGCCTGAGCTGCCGGGCCGGTTGCCGTCCACAGGCGGCGTTCGGCACCGGGTTTTCCACAGGCGCCCGAACACGGGTGGCGGAGCGGCGAGATCCGGGTTCTGCTGGGGCCATGCCCAAACCAAGGAAGCACGACAGATCGCCTCGACCGCCGAACAGATTCGGCGATCCGCGGCGGCGTTCGTTCGCCGAGAAGGTCGTCGGCAGTCCCTACTGGCCGGCGATGTTCGCGGTGAACGATGCCGAGTCCCGTGGAGACGTCAAGGCGGCGCTGGAGATCGTCCGCAAGACCGCTCGCCAGCTCGACGACGAGCAGTTCTGGCACCCCTCGCGGCTCGAGCGGCTGGAGCAGATCCGGCTGCTCGAGATGCTCCTGCCGCGGTGGGCGCACTCGCGGTGGATCGTCGCGCAGGCGATGCAGGGGACCCATCCGCGCAACCAGTGGCGGATGGCGAAGGCGATCAACGTCGCGCTCGACGTCAGAGGCGGTCCCGACCCCGTGCGTGACCGGGAGGACGACCGGATCCGGGTCATGGATCGCGACTGGGTCTATCGCCAGTCGTTCCTCTACGACCTCGGCGGGCTCGAGGCGTTCCTGCGTCACAACGCCTCCGGCGCGCTGATCGCCGGCGCGGACCGGATCTGGGAGTGGGCACGGGCACCGATGCGCGGTGTGCGACTTCTGGAACGGGAGCCGAGGCACCTGTTGTGGGAGGACCCCGAGACCGGGGAGCAGGTGCGCACGATCAACATCGGAGCCGGCTTCCTCGTCGAGGACGGCGAATGCGCGATCGGCAGGATCGTGCCGCTGGAGAGCGGGTCGATGTTCGAGACGGCGCCGTTACGGGTCCCGGACGAGGTGGCGTACGCAGTGGCCGACGAGCCCGACAGATGGACCGAGACGCTGCGGGACGCCTGCGCCCAGGGTCCGGACGAGATCTGGGTCCGCCGAGGGCTGCGGGACTACGGACTGCTCACCGACATCCCTCACGCTCTGGTCGATCTCGCCATGGACGCGGGCCTGCGCGCGTTCCACGACCCCGATGACGAAGAGCTCGCCGAGCTGTTCACCCACCCCGCCGACTACCCGGCTTGCCTCGCCGCCTGGCTGGTCCGTCCGGAGACGATCAACGCGCTTCGCGCCGGGCTGCACCCTGAGGGGCGCGCGGCCCTCGTCGGTTTCGCCGAGTTCGTCCACGAGCCGGCGGCGAGCCTCATCCACGACCTCGTCGACCACCATGAGGAGGCCGCCTGACACCCCGCGCGGTCCCTCGCCTGAATCTGGAATTTGACCTAGTTGAATCCAGTCAAGACCGTAGGGGTCGCAATGGCAGCACTGCAGGCGGCATCGGGCACCGAGCCTCAGCTGAGCCGGCGCAGGATCAATCCATCTTCGGAACCGTGCATGCTCGGCATGCTGCTCGCTGCGCTCGACGGGGCGCTCGCGGTGCTCTCACGCAAGATCGTCGAGGGCGAGAGGACCTGACCCCGGCCGGCGCCGGCTTATAGGGCTTTTTACTTTCGTCCGTGTTTGAAATCCACGAGAGCGGGTAGGACAAGGGCATGCCCGACGACGACATGCACGTCAATCCCGACGATCTCAGGTCCATCAAGAACACGCTCGACACCGCCGGTGGTGACCTCTTCAAGCAGGCCGAGCCGCTGCAGAAGACCCCTGACGTCGGGGAGTCGTCCTCGGAGGTCGCGACCGCGCTCGCGTCGCTGGCGGCGGCGGTCGGTGGGATGTCCCAGGGTCTCGGAAAGCTCGGTGACAGTGTGCAGAACGCCCTCGATCACGCAACCACGTCCGATGATGCCGCCGGCGAAGCGGGCCGGCGCCACGAGCAGAGGGTGAGGGGCAACTGATGCCGGAAGCGATGGACACGAAGGTCTACGGTGACGCGTCGGCGGCGCAGACGGCGGCGGATGCCTGCACGACCGCCAAGGACGCCGTCGGGGACGCCCTCGACGATCTCGGTAAGGCGATCAAGACCGCCGGCTCGTGGAAAGGCCAGGCCGGCGCCGCCTTCGAGTCGAAGGCGGAGAAGCGCAAGAGCGACCTGCGTCAGCTCGAGTCGCGCATCGAGGCCATGGGCAAGGGACTCACGACCTTCTCGGGCGACCTGACGGCGGTCGAGAGCAAGATGTCCACGATCCGCGCCGAGGCCAGCGGCGCGGGGCTCACGGTCAGCGGCACCATGATCTCGCCGCCGACCGACCCCGGCGACGATGCGTCCGAGAGCGACGTCGACGCCCACAACACCAAGGTCGAGAAGTGGAACGACCTGGTCAGCCGGGTCGAGACGGCTCGCAAGGACGAGGACAACGCTCACGAGGACCTCGGCAAGGCGATCTCGAAGTCCACCGGTGACGGCTGGATCGAGGACCGCCTCGAGGACCTGGGCCTGCTGCCGAAGGACTTCTCCGACGGCATGCAGATCGGTGCGTACGCCTTGGGGTTGGCGGGTCTCGGAGCCGGTGCCGGCGTCGACTGGATGGTGAAGAGCCGCTACGGGACGTTCCAGCCGCGGGTGAACGGCCGGTTCGCCAGCCCGGCGAGCCTGACCAAGCTCGAACGTGCTGCGAAGGTGCTCAGCGACAAGAACTGGCACGCGAAGGCCAACAAGGCAGCCGTACGCGGCAAGTGGCTGACCGCGGGCAAGTGGGCCACCCGCGCCGGTTGGGTGGTCACCGCCGGGACCTCGGCGTGGGAGCAGTGGCAGAAGGACGCCGACGACCCGTCGCTGTCCACCACGGAGCGGGTGAGCCGCACGGTGAGCACGTCCGCGATCACGACCGCGGGTGCCGCGGGTGGCGCCTGGGCCGGGGCACAGGCCGGCGCGGCGATCGGCAGCGTCTTCCCCGGCCCGGGCACGGTCATCGGTGGCGTCGTGGGTGGTGTGATCGGTGGCGCGATCGGCTCCGGGCTCGCCGGCAAGGCTGCCGACTTCGTGGTCGACGAGGCCGGTGAGCTGGGCGAGGCCGTCGTCGACGGGGTCAGCGACTTCGCGGAGGGCGCCGGCGAGGTAGCCTCCGATGTCGGCGACGCCATCACCTTCTGGGACTAGGACCACCATGATCTGGGCCGCACTCATCCTGGCCGCCGGCGTCATCGGCGCCGGCGTCAGCATCTGGCAACATCTCGGGCTCTCGGCCCGAGCCCGTTCCTGGGCGAACGCGTGGAACCGGGGCGGTGTGGGCGAGGACGTCGTGCTCATCCATCTGCCCTGCATCTCCGCGCTGGCGATCACCGGCTCGACGGCCTTCGGGCTGGTGCCGGAGCAGACCGCGGCGTGGACGATCACCGGTGGGCTCTTCCTGCTGACCTGCGTCGTCTACCCGCTGCTCGTCGTCCTGCCCACCCCGTCGTTCATCAAGCCGAAGTGGTATCGCGAGTCGCGTCCGAAGAAGCGCACCGCGGGGAAGAAGTGACCGTGTCCGAGACTCAGACGACCCTGGTTCTACCGGACGGCTGGGAGAGCGTCGACCCACCCGAGGGCGTACGTTTCCTGGCGCTCGCGCCAGCCGACGGCACGTTCCGCGCCAACATCACGGTGACCGCCCAGACCAACGGGGACCTGGGGTTCCGCGACTGGCAGGTCGGTTCCGAGATGGCCTTCGTCCAGATGATGCCGGGCTACACGCCGATCGACCTCGAGCGCCTCACGATCGCCGGGCAGGAGGCGGGGCGGCGGCTGGCGATGTATGACGGACCGGGTGGCTCCGCGCTGACCATGGAGCAGTGGTTCGTGGCGATCGACGGTGTCGGTCACACCCTGACCGCGACTGTGCCGACCAGCGACTATGCGGCCTGGGCCACCCTGCTCGACGCCACCGCCGCGACCTGGGTCCCGGCATGAGCGCCGCGTCGACCGAGGTCGTCTGGGTCCTCGCCGGACCGGGCGGGCGGCTGGAGCACCGTGCCGCGGTCGACCCTGCGGGAATCCACCTCCGGCTCGCCCTCGACGGCACGCGTACGCAGCACCTCGGCGTCCCGCGCGGCCACCTCGTCCCGAGCCTGGTCCGCACCCTGAAGATCCGTCCGGTCAAGGGCGCGGCCGGATCGGTGCGCGCGTTCCCGACCGCCCGGATGGCCGTGCTGCTGGGCGATGACCAGGGCTCTCGCGACGAGGCCCTGAATGAGCTCGGAGCCCGCACCGCCTGGTCCATCACGGTCGGCGAGTGGCAGCTCGCCGGCATCAACGGTCCCGACGGTCTCCATCTCGCGCTTGAGGACACGCTCACCCCGATCACCAACACCGGCTTCTACCGGCTGCTGTGCCAGCAGCTCGGCGCCTACTGATCCCGGCGGAGCGTGAGGGTCGCGAGGTCGGTTCCGAGGATGCGGAAGGCGTCGACGAGGAGGCCGGCGACGAGTGCTGCGTCGGCCTGGGGGACGGTGCGCCAGTAGTGCGGCACCTCAGGCGCCGGTGCGATCGGGTCGGTCTCGTCAGGGGTCAGCCAGCCGGCCGTGCGAAGCGCCTCGTGCTGCTCGGGGGATGCCTCCCAGGTGCCACCGATGTGCTGCGTACCTGCGAACTCGGCGGAGAGCATCTCGTCCACGCACAGCACCTGTCCCCAGCGCGACGGAGCGGCCGATCGTGATGCCTTCGACCTGAGCCGAGCCAGGAACCCGGTCGGCTCCGGCACCGGAGGCTCGGGCTCGCCGATGATCACGAACTCCTGCTGCCCGAGGCCGGCGAGCTCGGACGTGATCCGTTCCTGCCACTGCGTTGCGTCCACCCGTCCATCCAACCAGGGCCAAGTAACGCACCGGTGAGCAGCGTTACCGGCGCGTTCACGCACAAAGGGTTGTCACGCGATTGCGGCACTGGTTGCATCTGTCCACCCCCACAGCCCCACAGACAAGGGACCCCACATGACTCTCGGGAGACGACTCACGCGCAAGCTCGCCCTCGCGCTTCCGCTCGCCGCACTTCTCTCCATCGTTCCGGCCGCCGCCTGGGCAGCTCCGCCGCCGGCGCTGCCGGCGTCCGCCCCCGAGGGCGATCGCACCTGGCAGCCGGCGCTCGACTTCGACACCGACGGCTGCTACAACACCCCGGCGATCGGCCCGGACGGCACGCTCAACGGTGGCCTCGCGATGGGCGGCACGGTCAACGGCCAGTGCCGCGACCTCTCGGACCTGCAGAACACCAACGTCTACTCCCGCTCGAAGTGCAACAACGGCTGGTGCGCGTACCTCTACGGCTACTACTTCGAGAAGGACCAGGTCTCCTGGGGACCCGGCTCGGCGGGCCACCGGCACGACTGGGAGCACATCATCGTGTGGGTCCAGGACGGTCACGCGCGCTACATGTCCGTCTCCCAGCACTCCAGCTACGCGATCAAGTCCGAGTCGGAGCTGCAGTTCGAGGGCGGTACGCACCCCAAGGCCGTCTATCACAAGGACGGTGGCAGCACCCACTGCTTCCGCTTCCCCAAGACCGGTGGCGGAGACGAGCCGCCCGAGAACCATGAAGGCGTCTGGCAGGTCAAGGGCCTGGTCGGCTGGGACAACTACCCGGCCGGCATCCGGGACCGCCTGGTCGCGGCCGACTTCGGTGCGGCCACCTTCAAGCTGACCGACGCCCGCTTCGGCGGAACGCTGGCTGCCGGGAAGCCGGCCGCGGTCACTCTCGACCCGTACGCCTGACCGTACGCCCTCCAGGCCGGCCTCCCCTTCTCGCAGGTCAGGTGGCCTGCGAGAAGTCGAACAGAGCGATCGGAGCCGAGGTCGGTTCGTCGGAGCCTCCCTCGGGCTCGACGGTGATCCCGGCCGCGCTCGCATCCGCGGCGTCGCCCTCGAGGACGAAGGTCTGGTCACTGCCGGCCGGCATCAGGCCGGCAGGGACCATGACATCGTCGTGCTGGAGCCAGAGCTCGTAGACCTTGCCGGCCGGAGCGGCGGGCATGCCGGAGGTGACCAGCACCGCCCTGTTCTCCGAGACCGAGCGAACCACCCGGGCACGGGCCTTGCCGGGTAGGTCGATGGCCACGGTCGTCGCGTCCTTGGCACCCAGCACCCGCTCAGCGGTCGTCATGGTCTGGCTGGAGTCGTCGCGGATCAGCTCGACCGCGGCGACCGTTCCGGTGCCGACGACGGCCAGCACAGCGGCCGCGGCGGCGAACGTACGCCAGCCGAACCGGTGACGGGGCGACGTGCCTGAACGCTCGGGAACGTCCTCGTGGATCGGCGGGGTCTCGGGCGGAAGCGGCCGGATCTCCTTGATGCCGGCGAGCAGCCGGTCGCGCAGCTCGGGCGGAGGCGCGGCGTCGGTCAGGCTGCCGAGCATCCAGGTGCTCTCGCGCAGGCTGGCCACCTCGTCGCGGCAGTCGGCGCAGACGGCGAGATGCTCCTCGAACCGAGCGCGCTCGATGTCGTCGACGGCGTCGACGGCGTAGGCGCCGGAGAGGGCGTGAATGTCGTGCGCGGTCATCGGCTCACTCCCATCGCGTCGCGCAAGCGGATCAGTCCGTCCCGGATACGGGTCTTTGCAGTGCCTATCGGTAGGTCAAGCATGGTGGCGACCTCGGTGTGGGTGTAACCCCCGAAGTAGGCCAGCTGTAGCGCCTCACGTTGCACTGCGGTCAGCGTTTCGAGTGCGGCGTGGACGCGGCGGGCCTCCAACGAGGCCTCCACGGTCTCGGCCGTGGTGTCGTGGGGTGGGGTCTGGGTGGTGCCGTGGTAGGCCGTGTCGTTGCGGCCGGCCGACTCCGCGGACCGGACCCGGTCGACGGCCCGGCGGTGGGCCAGGGTCAGCAGCCAGGAATGAGCGCTGCCCATGTTCTCGTCGTAACGGCTGGCCGTACGCCACACCTGGAGGAATGTCTCCTGGGTGACCTCCTCGGCCTGAGCCGGATCACGCACCACCCGCAGCACCAGTCCGTGCACACGGGCGGAGGTCGCGTCGTAGAGAGCGGCGAAGGCAGCTTCGTCGCCTCGGGCGGTGCGACGAAGCAGCCCGGCAAGTCCTGGGGACCCGGTCCCCTCCGACGACGAGTCGTCGGAGGGGACTGAGTTGAGCGATCTCATGTGTAGATCCTCGCGGATGTTCGGTTCGATGTCCCGATCAGGGCATCAGAACGGTGTCGACGACGTACACCGTGGCGTTGGCGGTCGGGATGTTGCCGCACAGAACCTTGGCGTTCTCCTTGCCCACGGTGAACTCCTCGCCCTCGCCCTCGACGGTGATCATGTCACCGGCCAGGGTCTCGTGCTCACCGGCGACCTCGTCCGGGCTGAGCTGACCGGCCACCACGTGGTGGGTGAGGACCTTGGTCAGCGTGGCCTTGTCGGCGAGAACGGCGTCGAGGTCAGCCTTCGGGATCTTCTTGAAGGCGTCGTCGGTCGGGGCGAAGACCGTCAGCGCGTCGGCGCTGTTGAGGGTGTCCACGAGCTCGGCCTCGCCGACGGCGGTCACCAGCGTCTTGAGCAGCGGGTTGGCGCTCGCAGCAGAGGCGACCGGCGCGGTCGCCATGCCGTTGAACGAGCCGGCACCGTCGGCGGGGATCAGCTTGCAGCCTTCACCGAAGGTCTGCGCCCCGGCGTCATCGGTCTCAGGCGCGGCCTCAGTGGTCTCGGAGGTCTTGGAGCCGCTGTCGCTCTCGGCGGCGGTGTCCTCGGAGCCACATGCCGAGAGGCCGAGACCCATCAGGAGGGCCAGGGTAGCGGCCGCGCCGCCGGTGCGGGTGATGGTGTTGATCTTCATGGAAGGGCCTTTCGAGGGATGGTTCTTCTTGCTGTCATGAGGGCTTCGGCACGGTGGCCAGATCGGATTTCGCCAATTTCTGATCAAGTGACCGTGACGACGATTTCCTGGATCCCGCTGGACCCGTCGGGGAACGGGGTGGCCCGCTCATCGCTCTGCACGTTGCCGTCGCGATCGGTCACCCGGACGGCCAGCTGGTGGCTCCCGGGCTCGGCGTCCCAGGGCATGAACCACTGGCGCCAGTAGTCGATCCCGGCGTCCGGACCGAGCTCGGCCGGCTGCCAACGGCCGCCGTCGATGCGTACGTCGACCTTGGCGACACCGTGGTGCTGGGCCCAGGCGACGCCACCGATCACGGTGCGGCCGGCCTCGAAGTTGCTCAGTGGCCGGGGCGTGTCGATCCGGCTGGAGAGCTTGATCGGGGCATCGATGGCCCAGTCCCGGTCCGTCCAGTAGGCCGTCGCCTCGTCATAGCGGGTCAGGGTGAGCTTGGTGACCCACTTGGTGGCACCGACGTACCCGTAGAGGCCGGGCACCACCAGCCTGGCCGGGAAGCCGTGGCTGCGAGGGAGGACCTCGCCGTTCATGCCGAGGGCGACCATCGCGTTGCGGCCGTCCATCACGGCCTCGAGCGGGGTGCTGATCGTGAAGCCCTCGACGTCGGTCGAGAGGATCTGGTCGGCGCGGCTGCCGACACCGGCCTCCTCGAGCAGCTCCTTGAGAGGTACGCCGGTCCAGCGCGCCGCGCCGACGAGCTTGCCGCCGACCTCGTTGGAGACGCAGGTCAGGGTGATGTCGTACTCGACGTTCTCCCGCGCGCGCAGGTCGTCGTAGCTGAAGGTGAGCTCGCGGTCGACGTCGCCGTCGATGGTCAGCGACCAGCTGTTCTGGTCGACGATCGGGACGGCCAGCTTGGTGTCGACCCGGTAGAAGTCGCGGTTGCGGGTGATGAACCGGGAGATCCCCTTGTGGGTCTCCTCCAGACCTGCCGGGAGCGCCGGCAACGGCTTGCGGACCCGCGGCAGCATGATGTCGGCGAGCGCCGTACGGCCCCGCACGATCATCTGCCCGCCGGTCGCGGCCGCGGCGGAGAGAAGGGCGAGGGCGCCGAACCCGATCAGGACGCTGCGGCGGGTGGCCGCGCCTTCGTCCGGGGCGTCCTGCCGGTGAGCCGGGGTGCGCTCAGCTGTCAGGGCGCGGGTCAGCAGCACCAGCAGGCCTGGGCCGAGGACGAGCGCCACCAGCGTCGGCACGAGGTTGGCGATCTCGAAGAGGGGCTGGCGGACCACGGCGGCGCCGGCGAGCAGGACGAGGCCCGCCATGAGGCCGACTCCGAGTTTCAGGCGTCGACGGGCGACGACGCCGATCACGGCGGCGAACGCGATCGTGACCAGCAGCACGCTGCCGATCAGGATCGGCTTGTCGGCGCTGCCGAGCTCACGCACCGCCCATTCCTTGACGGGGGTGGGCGTGGCGTCGATGACGGCGGTGCTGACCGCGAGCGCGGGGGAGGAGGCTGGTGTTAGCAGGGCAGCCGTGAGGTGCGCGACGGACATTCCGACCGCTCCGGCGAGCACACCGGCGGCGGCATGGGCGAGGGTATGACGATCCAGGTGTCTCATAGCGGGGATTCGCGCCCGCCCCCGAATCGGATTTGATGCCCGCCGAGACGATCAGTCCGAGTCGCGCATCTTGGCGAGCCTGGCCCGCAGGCCGGGCGCCCGGTGCGCGTTGGCACGCAGCTCGACGTACGTGTCGCCGTAGACCCAGAGCAGGGCGTCGTCGAGCCGCCGCACGGCGCCCGGCGGGTAGCGGTAGTCCATCCGCGCCATCAGGGTGTCCTCGTCCACCGAGCGCAACGCGTCGCCGAGCTCGGTCAGCGAGGTGATCCCCAGCTCGAGGATGACGCCGGAGATCCAGCCGTAGTGGTCGGTGCGCGACCAGCCGGCGTCGGCGTACTGCCCGGCGAGGAACGCCGCCAGCTCTCGCGGGCTGATCCGCGGGTCGTCGTCGACGGCCTCGGTGCTGGCGCCGGTCACGCCCTGCCGCAGCCGGTCCCTGATCGTGGAGAACTCGCGGTCGGCGAGCTCGAGCAGGCCCGCGGCGAGCGTGAACCGGCGGTCGAAGTCGGGCACGTGCTCGCTGGGGATGGTGCCCTTGTAGCGGATGTCGTGCTCGAACTCGGCCCAGGCGTGCTGCAGCACGGTGCGGATCTGGATCTGTGCCTGGCGGCCCCGCAACAGTTCGTACGCCGCCTGGCCCTCGCGAGCGGGGTCGAGACTGACCAGCAGGTGACGGCTGGCGTACCCGAACCGGCCCTCGCTCGCGGTCTCCTCGCCCATGTCGCGGTCGTCCAGCACCACCACCTGGTCGTCGAGGAGCTCGGCGACGGCCTGGACGTCGCTGTGGACGTACGTGATCACCCGCAGCCCGATCTGATCGGTGATCTCGCGGAGCGGGTCGGCGTAGACCGGCCGTCCGTCGACGGTGCGAGCCGCCTTGGCCGCGAACGACGCGACCGACTTCGCGCGACAGGTCACGGTGAGGTAGTTGATGCCCGCCTCGTCGAGGATCGAGGTCACCAGCCGTACGTACTGGTCGGCCGCCTCCTGCAGCATCGGCTGGATCGCGGCGTACTCGCGGACCGCGGTCCCGGGGTCGTGGACCTTCGACTCGGCCTGCCCACGCGGGGTGGGGCGGAGATCGTCGGGCAGCGTCGGCGTGACGATGTAGCCGGTGGCGAAGTCGCCGTACGTCGTGGTCCGGTCCGGTGCCCGGGTCGCGAACAGGCCGATGTAGGCGCACAGCACCGCGTCGACCTGGTCCTCGACCGCGCGCAGCTCGCTCTTGCGTACGGCGTTCTCGGCGGCGGTCCGAAGCGCCAGCCAGGACGGGTCGTCGAGCCGCAGCGGCGGCTCGGAGCTCTGGAGACCCTCGAGCAGGCCGAGCAGCACGAGCAGCTCGGCCCGGAGCTGGTCGACCTCACGCCCCGACTTGTGCTTGTACTTCAGCGTCCGGCCCAGGCGGAACAGGGCGACCGTCGCGGGATGCGGGTAGACCTCGATCGCCCGGCGGCGCCGACCGGACCGCGGGTTCATGTCGAGCCCGAGCCGGGCCGCGATCCGGGCTCCTCGAGGCTGCTCGCCGAACTCCGGCTTGCTGGTGTTGGTGGGATGCGCGCCCGCGTCGAAGCGAGCGAAGTCCTTGTTGAGCGCCGCCTCGGCCGGCCGGTTCCCGGTGGGGTTGGTGACGATCAGGGGAGCATCGATCGCGACCAGGCAGTCGCTGCCGACGTACGGCTCCAGGGCGGCAACGATCTCGTCGTCGGTCTTCGCGGCCGAGACGTGGACGAGCCGGCCCTCCTCGTCCAGGACGGCCAGGCCCGTCGGCCTGCGAACGCCCCAGGCGAGGTCGACTCCGATGAAGTACATGGGGCCAGCCTGCCCGCCCGTGCTGCGCGGGTCTAACACCGAGGTGCGTCAGCGGGTCGCCTGGACGATCGTGATCGGCCCGAACCGGTGCTCGATGTGGTCGATCTCGCGGGCGTCGGTGAAGCCGGCGTCGGTGAGCAGGCTGACGATCCCCGCCACCGGTGGTCGAGCCTGTCGAGACCTCCCGTGCCGGTGGCCGTGCTCGTGCTCGTGCTCGTGACCCGGCCCATGATCCGGCGCCCCGAAGTCGACGATGGTGACCCGCCCGCCGGGCTTGAGCACCCGGTACGCCTCGCGCCCGAACCCTTCGCGTCCGGCCTCGTCGACGTGGTGGAGCGCGAGCGAGGAGACGACGTGGTCGACGCTGCCGTCCTTCGGCAGCAACCGGTCGGCGTACCCCTGCACCAGCGAGAGACGTACGCCCCGCCGACCCGCCTTCCGGGCCGCCAGCCGCAGCGCGCTCGCATCGGGGTCGTGCCCGGTGACGACGGCTCCGGGGACGGCGCGGAGCACCGCGAAGGAGAGGTTGCCGGTGCCGCAGCCGACGTCGAGCACGGTCTGGCCGGCTTGGATGCCGGCGAGCTCGACCGTCCGCTCGTGGAGCGGCCGCACGCGGGCGAACCGGGTGAAGAGGTCGTAGAGGGGGAGGAGCCAGGTGCGGCCCATGCCGGGGAGGAACTCGCGGCCGCGATCGCTCTCGGCGCGGCCGTCGATGATCTGTATGGTGGTCATGATTCCACGATGGGACATTCTGCGGATCTGCGGTGGGAGGGAAGTAGGTAGTGATGGGACGTTCTTCGGATTCGGCTGCGACGCTGTCGCGCTCGGTGCGTACGGTCCGGGCCGACGGCACCCCGATCTACCGTTGGGAGCAGCGCCCCGGCATGCCCGCGGTGAGGGTCGTTCCCTTCGATCCCGACTGCGACACCGAGCACCTACCTCCCGACAACCGGCACGCCCACGACTTCTGGGTGCTGGCCTACGTCGAGCGCGGCGGAGGCGCCGTCGGCCTCGACGGCCGGCAGGTCGCGCTGCGCGACGGCGAGGTCCACGCGGTGGCTCCCGGCGAGGTCGTCGCCGCCGAGTCGCTCGCCGAGCTCACCCACGCTCGCGCCTGGTCGGTGGCCTTCACCCCCGACGCCATCCCCGCCCTCGCCTCGATCTCGCCGCTCACCTGGACCCACCACCCGCTGCTCGCCCTCTTCGCCGCCGACGGTCGCCGCGCGCTCGTACCGGAAGCCGAGCGCCCCCGCTGGGAGGCCATGTTGGCTGATCTGGCCGAGGAGCTACGCCACCCCGACCGCCTCGGCGCCCACGACGCCGTCACCGCGACCCTCACGAACCTCCTGGTGGCGTCGGCTCGGCTGGCCCCGAGCGCCCCCATCGCCCCCGACCCGCTGGTCAGCCGCGTGTTCGACGAGATCGAGAGGACGTACGCCACCAAGGTCTCCGCCGGCGACCTCGCCCGATCCTTGGGCTACACCCCCGGCCACCTCACCACGGTCATCCGTCAACGCACCGGCCGCACCCTCCTCGACTGGCTCACCGAGCGCCGCCTCACCGAAGCCCGCCGCCTCCTCCGCGAGACCGACCTGCCCCTGTCGGTCATCTCCACCCGCACCGGCCTCACCGACCCCGGCTACCTCGTACGCCGCTTCAAGGCCCGCTACGGCACAACCCCCGACCGCTGGCGTCGGGAGGTGTGAGTCGCGTAAGGCGACTTACGCGACTTGCTTGGACGGATGCCACTCCGGCAGGAGATCGGGGGTTCGCGGGTACTTGGCATGGTCCTGCAGGAGGAGATCGCGAATGAAGTCCTTGCCCTCTTCGGACTCGTCGTAGGGCTTGCCGTAGTAGTCGAAGTCAGCCTGGAGGCGCCGCTGCGCGTCGATCGTCATGGTTGCGCGATACCAGGTGCCCGCGCCGTGGGTGTACATGGACTTTCGGAGCTTGTGTGCGTTGCGAGCTCCCGCCGCACCTAGTGAAAGGTTTTGGCTGCCCTGCGGGGTCGAGACCTCGGCGCGGACGGTCGTTGAGTTCGCCATACCCGACATGGCGATCGTGATGCTCTGCCAGTCGGCTGGAGCCGAGTCGAGGGCAACGTGCCCGATGGACTCCAGCAACTCGTTACTGGTGTCAAGCATCTGTGCCTCCTGGATCGGGCTCTTCGTTCTCGATAAATGTAGTCGCTTCAACGCCGTCGACCACGTGGGTGACGACGATGTCGGTTGGTCTACGACTGGATCCGTCGTAGTCGAGATCAATCGTCACCTCGACCGTCTTCCCCTCCTGAATCCGGTCTGACCAGAGATTCTCAAGCCGTCGGTATTGACCTTGATTCACCTTGCTGCCATGCATGGGGACCAGGTTGATCAGGTCGCCAGGGCCCTTGAAGATCCGGGCAAACAGATGCCCTGCGTGGTCGACGTTCTTGATTTTGTCCTCGAGATTGCGTTGCGCCGCGACATTGCGCGGGTGGGTGGGGTCGTACTCGCTCAGAGTCGCCTCTGCTTGCCAAACCCGACTCACCTCGTCGGTCCTGTACAAGAAGCGATCGTCGACCAGGACCGTAGATTCGGGCGGAGGTTTCGCCAGTGTCTTTCTGTGGGCCGGGTCGGTAGACGAGAGTCTGAGCGTGCGCTGCACACGTCGGTCTGATTGCGTCGCAGCCTCGCCAGATGGGACCGCACCCGCTGAGGCCGTCTCGACCTGTCGGGGCACGTACGGCACGAAGGTTGCTGCATCTGGATCAGTCCAGGACGATCCCGTCAGTGGCATGTAGGGGAGAACGAAACTGGATGGCGCCCCAGAAGACTGTGTCGGAGCCACCTCGGTCCTGTTTGATGGGCTCGCTGCGACGTCGGCCGTGACGGTGCCCATACGAGCCGCCAGTGCTGCCCTCAAGGGTGCGAAGGCGCCATTCAGGACGGGCCCCACGGTGTAGGCCTGCGGCCGGACCAGCTTCCAAGCAACGTACGTCAGCACACCGATGAGGCCGAGCTTGAGGACGAACCAGAGGGCGTCGGTCGCAAGAATGGCAGCGAAGAATCGCAGCAGCAGAAGCCCCACGAGGAAGCAGATCGGGCCCATCACCAGCGGCCCGGCGACGCGCTTGAGCATCGCGACCGCCGCATCGCGGGTGCGATCGATCATGAACAGCACACCCAGCGCCGGGGAGAAGGGGACGAGAAGCCGCACTAGGGCGTACGCAAGCAGCGTGGCGAGAGCGGCCAGAAGCAGGAAACCGCAGGTCACCAGGATCATGGCGAGGTTTACGAGCGATGTCGTGACTCGCTGCGACCAGTGACCGCCCTTGAAGTGGTCGTACGCCAGCGCATCGGTCTCCTTGATCTGCTCGGCGTACGTCTTGAAGTCGTCGGCCTTCTTCTCGACGATCTTCGCGCCAGCACCCTCGGGATCGTCGCGGTAGGTCTCGTACTCCTCCCAGGAGAAGTGCGTAGCCGCGAAGACCTTCGGCCCGTACTCCTTGGCGGTCGCCGAGTCGGGATTGCCGAAGACTCCGGTGGTCCACGTGCGGTACTGCGTCGTTCGGACGATGTGATCGAACTGGATGTCCACCGCGACGACCGCCGACTCGTCGCCGAGGTCTCTTGCGTCTTCCGGGAGAGCCTTGTCGTCGTTGAACGACGTGGCGATCAACTCGGTCGCTCCTCGCACGCCGTCATCGACGAGGTGGACAGCCTCCAACGGGTAGTTCATCAACCAGGACGAGAGGCCAAGTACGAGGAGCGCCCAGGCCGCTGCGGTGGCTGAGTCTGCGAATCGACCGGCTCGCGAACGCAAGATGATGATCACGACGACGAGAAGTAGGACGATCGGTAGCCATGGTGACCACACTCCCTGCGCGGTCGCAGTCGTGGCCTCCACGACGGGTTCTTCGAGTGCGATGAGCCATGAGCTGGGGGACAGCACCGAGTGGAGCAGGGCGTGGGACCAGTTCGGCAGCAGGCCGGCGAGTTCGAGCAATATGTTGCTGAGCGCCGTCCCGGCTTCGGCCACGAACTGCCCGGTGCAGCCGTTGTCGTAGGTGAACCATTGCGGTGAAGTCCCGTAGACCGACTCGATCGACGCCGGGTGCTGGTCGGCAAACGGATCTGCTGATCGCCCCGCTCGGTCGATGTCGAGCTTTACGACGAACGATCCGAATCCGTGAGGTGAAGCCGGAATCGGCGCATCGAGGTTGTTGCACGCGTCCTCGCCCGGGATCGGCAACGGGTCGAACGGCACGTCGATCGCTGCGGCCGGGAGCGCGGTGAGCAACGCGAGCAGGAGAGTCGCCGAGGCCAGCAGACGGCCAAACGCCCGCCTGCCTGCCAGATCCCTCAATGCCGCCCGAGCAGCCTTCACGTGAGTGTTCTACCCGCGACCACCGACATCTAAACCGAATCAAGCAAAGAAATCTCCCACGCTGGCAGAGCGCACAACCTGGGCGCAGCCGGTTCGTTGGCCCGTGCTGCATCGCTAGGCCTCAAGGCCTAGCTTGCGGCCACCGAGGCCGCGGTGAAGAAGTCGGTTGGCATGGCGTGATCCAGGCGCCAGGTGATCGCGATGGGGCGATCACCCGTGTGGGAGACATAGGTGGCCGGGCCAAGGAAGAGATAGGGCGACGTGCCGAAAACCCCGTCGGCCTGCTCACGTGCGAAGAGCAGCACGCTGCTTGCGCCGGTCAGATAGCGTTGTCCAGTCTTGCTCGTCACCGAGGTAGTGGACTGCGTCTCCCAGTGGAACAGCGTCGGGCTGATCGGATAGTCCCGATACATCGTGGTGGGGGAGAAGTCGGCTTCCGACTTCTTGAGGTTGATGAAGAACGCATCCACGTTGAGCTCTGGGATGTGCTTGACGCCTTCGCGCATGGAGTTCGGCTTCCGGTCGAGGCTTGCATATCCCAGTGCCGCCAGGATCTCTTCGCGCTGATAGCGCGCGTGGACCATGAGCGGCACCTCGGAAAGCGAACCGGAAAGGTTAGACAGGCTGTGACGTGCGGAATCGAAGGCGAGGTCAACCACAGCCTTGATCTCGGACCGTGTCGCCTGCTCTGACCGGAGGGCAGCGAATCCGGCATTGATTGAATCGAATCCGCCGCCATCGGGCCAGAGCGAGAAGAAGAGCATGTCGGCCAACCGCCGCTCGTCGGAGGAAAGCGATGAATACGACGGTGCGTCGTCTGCGAGCATCCGAGAGAACGTAGTCGCGCGAAGCGGATCATCTACGTGGGAAAACGCGCGTACGCGACGCAGCAGTCTCGACTCGGCGGAGGTGCCCTCCGGGACGGGCAGGCCAGCCAAGCGGCGCAGCTCCGTCCACGAGTGCTGGCCCTTTCGAAGAACGTCGGGCAATTCCATCCCCGACTCGTTGAGGTACTCGGAAAGGGCAAGGTCGCCGTATGAGCGCAGTTCCTGAACCATCGAGGGCCAGCGGTTCGAGATCTGCGACTTGAGATTGTCGACGATCATCGTCTGTGCCTCGCGGTCCATGACGATCTGGCAACCGGCGGGCAGGAACGGGAAGCCGCGTTCGACCTCGCGGCGGAGAGCAGCTCTGGTCAGCCCGGTCATGGCTCGAAGCTTTCGATCCCAGGAGAACTGCTTGTTCTGATGGCCGACGAAGTCGAGAACTGTGAGAACGGCTTTGTCGCGGGTGCGCCGCAGGCCACGACCAAGCTGCTGCAGAAAGACTGTGGCTGAGTCAGTGGGCCGGAGGAACAGGACGGTGTCTACGTCAGGGATGTCGAGGCCCTCGTTGAAGACGTCGACGGAGAACAACACGTTGAGTCGTCGCTCGCGCAGTGCGGCGATGGAATCACGGCGTACGGCGGAGGCAGTGGTGCCGGTGACGACTCCGGCAGGGATCCCAGCCTCGTTGAAGACCTTCGCCATGTAGTTGGCATGCGCCACGTCGACACAGAAGCCGAGGGCACGCATCTGCGACACGTCGGGCATCTTGTCGCGGAGCTCGTTGAGGATGATCCGGGCGCGAGCATCGTTACCGGTGTATAGCGAGGAGAGTGCTGTGTCGTCGTACTTTCCGCGCACCCACTTCACGGTCCGGAGGTCGGTGTTGTCGGATACAGCGAAGTAGTGGAAGGGACAGAGGAGGTCTGCGCCGAGTGCGTCCCACAGCCGGAGCTGGGTGGCGATGCGATTGTCGAAGAATGACGCGACGTTGACCCCGTCCGCGCGTTCGGGCGTCGCGGTTAGACCGACCAGCTCCGTGGGCCTTAGGTGGTCAATGAGCTCGCGATACGACCTTGCCTCAGCATGATGAAACTCGTCGATGACGACGACGTCGTAGGTGCTCGGTGGGATCTGAGAGACGCCGTACGACTTCAGTGACTGCACGCTGGCGAAGACATGCTCCCAACGCTCCGGGCGAGCTCCGTCGACGTACAGCTCGCCGAAGGTCGCGTCGGAGAGGACCTCGCGGTAGGTCCGCAGTGACTGCTGCAAGATCTCCTTGCGATGCGCCACGAACAGGAGCTTTGGACGCTTCCCCTCAGGGTTGTTCTCTGCGAATCGTCGGTAGTCGAGAGCAGCGACGACGGTCTTTCCGGTCCCCGTCGCAGCGACCACGAGATTGCGATGCCGGTCGTGCAGCGTACGCTCCGCGTCGAGGTCGTCGAGCATCTTCTGCTGGTATGGATACGGCCTGACCTCAAGGCCCGAGAGCGAGATCGTGACTCGATCTCCACGGCTCCGGCCGGATGCCTCGGCCAACGCATCGTCCAGCCGATCCCGGTCTCGCTCGGGGTCGTACAACTCGAAGTCGCCGTGGTTCCAGTAGGTATCGAACGTGGCGGTGAACTTGTCGAACAGAGAGGGCGTGCCCTTGCGAGACAGGCGTACGTTCCACTCCACGCCCTCGACCATGGCCGTCCGGGTGAGGTTGGAGGACCCCACATACGCGGTGTCGAACTCGGTATTGCGGCGGAACATCCAGGCCTTGGCGTGCAGACGAGTGCGCTGAGCGTCGTACTGAACCTTCACCTGCGCACCGAAGTCCCGAACCAGTCGGTCGAGCGCTTCGCGTTCGGTGGACCCGGTGTACGTGGTGGTGATGACCCGAAGGCGCGCGCCGCGGTCGCGGAGTCGTTTCAGCTCGGGCTCCACGAGGCGAAGGCCGTACCAGCGTACGAACGCGCAAAGCAGGTCGACTTCGTCGGCCGTGTCGATCTCGGCGCGGAGTTCGGCGGCGAGGCTGGGCTCCTCCTTGGAGTTCGTCAGCAGCGCTGCCTCAGTGAGCGGCGTCTTCGGGCGGGTGTTGAGGTAGGTGACAGTGCCTGGGCCCTGCTGACTGCTGATCCGGCGGAGCTCGGTCGGGGGAGCGACGATGTGGTCCGTATCGCAAGTCTCCAGTTGGGTAATGAGCTCGTTGGCAGCCTTCACCCGCAACTCGGGATCCTTCACAGCCTCAAGGCTGCGTACGGCTGCCTGATAGACATGGCGCGCAAGCACATGCGGCTGGTCGGCCTGGTCCACGTGGACGGTCTCGACGTCGCGATCGGCTACTCGTCTGAGCTGGTCTTGAAGGTCGTTGGTGATGAGCAGTTCGTAGAGGCCGTCATGCGATCCGAGGTCTGACACCTGTCCAGCTTCTCTAACGGTGTCGCTGGATGGTCGGAATTTCGCAAATCCCCTCCTCAAATGTGGGGAGTACCTCTCTCAGTCACCTCTACGAGACGCGTCAAGCGCGCTCCATCACGTGCGGTGGTGATCCCGCATGAGCTGGTCGTTTGGGTGAGCGCTACGCGGTAGCTCGAACGCGGCGATCTAGTGAGCGGTCCGGCGACCGTGCGCGATCCACACGCCGACGAGGATGCCCAGCAGGTAGCCGATACCTGCGCCGATGAGGAGCGCCGTGCTCATCGGGAGAGTGGCCTTCGGGACGTCATGGTTCCATTGGCGCTCGTGATCGAGTCGTGGTCGATCTGCGTCGGAAGGTATCCACCGAATCGGGGATGCGGGGATCGCCACCTGTTGCCGTTTGGCGTGGGCTTGACGTGATCATGTGGCTGGATCCGTCGGCGCGAGCGGGTTTCGCGGAGTGTCATCGTCTAGTAAAAGGCCCGATTGCCGATCGGCTCGGGGTGCGTCGGGAGGTTTACGTTGGCCGTCAGTGAGAGCGGACTCCTTCGGCTGGCGGAGCAGCTGAAGGAGAAGGTCGGCAGCAGATTCCTGCTCGGGATCGTCGGGCCGCCGGGGGCGGGGAAGTCGACGTTGGCGGAGCGGCTGCGGGACGTACTCAACGAGGACGGACCCGTCGCGGTGGTGGCGCCGATGGACGGGTTCCACCGGAGCAACGCGGAGCTGGACGCGATGGGGGCGAGGGGGCGGAAGGGGGAGCCGGACACTTTCGATGGTGAGGGATATGTGGCGGCGTTGCGACAGGTCCGAGCGGGACAGCAACGGGTCGAGTGGCCGACGTTCAGCCGGGTGACCGACGAGCCGATCCCGGGTGGGGTGGTCATCGAGGATGAGCCGATCGTGATCACCGAGGGCAACTACCTGCTGCTGGAGGAGGGGCCGTGGCGGGACGTACGTGGTCTGCTGGACGAGGCCTGGTTCGTCGATGTTCCGGATGAGGTTCTGGTGCCGAGGCTGCTCGAGCGGTTCCTCGCCGGCGGGAGGTCGCGGGAGGAGGCGGAGGCGAAGATCGCTGCGAGCGACCTGCGCAACGCCGCACTAGTGCGGGCGACCCGGGATCGGGCGGATCTCGTCCTCGATGGCTTCGTGTCGGGCTAAGGTCTGACGGCCTTGACCGTTATCCCCGGGAGTGCGTGAACGATGAGCGATGCCCGGCAGCGGCGTCGTCAGAAGCGGCGACGGAAGTTGAAGAAAAGGTCCTCCCAGAGGGTTGTGCGTCAGGTTCGCAGACCTAAGGCACGCCGATCAATGCCTGAGGTGTGGGAGCGCTGGCCCGATTGGCTGCGCTATCCACTGGGCGGCGCAGTCCTGATCGGGGGCTTGGTACTTCTCTTCCCCGCCGGCGAATGGCTCGATGTCCAGGGCGACGCGAAGGAACGAGCCGAAGTCGTAGGAGTGGATGCACATCCCGGAACTGACGACTGCCATTCGCGCGGGAGCGATGCGACCAGACCCAACCTCGCCGTCACCTGGCGTTCCCTGAACCCTCCGGAGGGCATGGACGAAACCTTCGTACAGATCGAAGGGTGCTCCGTCCCTGACGTCGGTGAATTCCACACCGTCTATCGCATCGGAGGTGAGCCGGGGAACGTGTTGGTGCTTGTGGATCCGGCGGACTCGATCAGTGACGTTCTCCAGATGGCAGGAGGCGGGGCAGGTGCCGGCATTGTCTTCGGGATCATCTACTTCGGCATCGACCGGGCCCGAGACCGATTCGCCAACTGGCGCGCACCGCATCCGAATCGCTGGTAGATCAAGCGCTGAAAGGCACACCACATCAGCCCTCAGAGACGGCGCAGTCGACCAGGAACGACATCAGCTCGGTGGCGTCGTCGGTGGTGACAAGAGTGTCGAGGGCGTGGTCGAGCTCGAGGCGTCGGACGTGGGGGACGGTGATGGGGTCGAAGCCGTTCGAGATCAGGATGCCGGTCATCATCAGCAAGGCGGTGCGCCTGTTGCCGGCGGTGTAGAACCGGGTCCGGGCGGCGGAGCAGAAGTAGATCAGTGCCTGGAGCCGGGGGTCGCCGGTCTCGGCGACACGCTCCCGCAGCCCCGCGAAGCGCGTCCGGAGCAGCTCGCTGCCACCGCGGCGCAGGGTGCCCTCGCCGCGGAACCTCCCGGCGTCAGGCGACTCGTGGCGGGCGAGGATGCGGTTGAGGCGGTCGGACGTCGATTTGTCGATGTGGAACCTGCCGTAGCCGACCAGGTCGCGGAGGGTGCCGTACGCCTCGCCGAGCGCCAGCACCTGCCGCTCCTCCGCGGCCGGGTGGTCACCGACGGTGATGCCGGCGAGGAGGGTGCGGACCTCGGGAAGGGTGAAGCCGTTGCCCTCGAGCTGCGCCGCGTTCCAGACCAGCTCGGGCAGGCTCGCGCGGAACCGGCGCCAGGCCCGCTCGGTGTCGCCGGGGAGCATCCGGGAGAGGTCGACCTCGGTCCACCAGACGCCGGTGTCGCCCACCTGGGCCTCGCGGTCCGCGACCACCCGGAAGGTGTCGTCGGTGGCCGGTTTGCGGGCAGCGTACGTCTCGGGGTCCGGTGCCCAGCGGGGCTGCTTCGTCACCACGTCCGGATCTCCTCGCGGGCTCGGTCCGCGGCGTCGCCGCCGACGGAGATGGCGTCGATGGCGATCTGGATCGGGGCGGCGTAGACGATCCGGTCGCGCTCGAACGTGCCCAGGAACAGATCGGGTTCGGCGGCGGCGACGACCACGGTGGCGTCGTTGGGGGCGGACGCCGGGCGGAGGGTCCCGCCGGTGAGAAGGGGCTGAAGAGTGCTCGGGTCCTCGCACCACATCACCGAGATCCGGGGGAGAGCCTCGTCGAAGGACGGGAGGTCCAGGCCGGCCGCACCGGAGAGTGCCCACCGCTGTCCGGACGCATCGCCGGCGGAGGCGAGCCGGCCGATGGTGGCCTCCCCGCTCAGCCGGACGGCGTCCGGACGGTGCAGTACGCCGGAGGCCCGCGCGGCCTCCTCGACGATCTCGACCGGGTCGCCGTCGGCCCAGGCGTCGAGCCGGCCGGCCCACAGCTCGATGTCGGGGGCGACGTCTGCCGGATAGAGCGGATCCAGAATCGCGCGCGCACCTGCCGCGGCCGCCGGTGTCGCCAGCGGAGCGGCGCTCAGCGTCAGCCCGGCCCCGCAGGCCGTCGTGATGGTGTCGAGGGTGTCGACCGACGGGCTGACCACGCCGTTGACGATCCGGTGGACCGTCGAGGCCGACACGCCCGCTCGGACGGCCACCTGCCGAGCGCTCAGCCCCGAGTGCTCGATGCACTCCGCGACGAGCCGCCCGACGTCCTGTTCCATATATGCAACGCTAGTCCAGACTGTTGCATATATGGAACAGGCGTGCCGACGTACCGTCTTCTAAGGTGTCCGCCATGACGCGACCGATCACGCTGCTCGTCGAAGGAGAGTCCGACAAGGCTCTGGTGGAGGCGCTGGCGCCGCGGTACGGGGTGGAGCTGGTCGAGCTCGGGATCGAGGTCGTCTCGATGAACGGTGCCGGCAACGCCGGCCGGTTCATCAAGGAGACGACGGCGGCCGGCCATCGGGTCGGCGGGCTCTACGACGAGGCCGAGGAGCGCTTCGTCGCCAACGCGCTCGGTCGCCAGCTCGGCGAGGACCTCTCCGGGCAGGGGTTCTTCGCGTGCCGCCGCGATCTCGAGGACGAGATGATCCGGGCGATCGGTGCGGCGCGGATCGTCGAGATCCTCGAGGCCAACGGCGAGGGCGGCAAGTTCCGTACGCTGCAGAACCAGCCCGAGCACCGCGGCGAGGAGGTCGCCGACCAGCTGCACCGCTTCTTCGGCACCGCCTCGGGACGCAAGATCCGCTACGGGACGATCCTTGGCGAGGCCGTCGAGATCGAGGCGATCCCGGACCCGCTGGTCGGGCTGCTGACCTGGTGCTGGGGCTGAGGCCGAGCCTCCCGGGCTAGGGCTCCATGTCGTCGTGGACGACGACGCGGGAGAGCTCGATGGTGCCGTCGGGACACTTCCAGAAGTGCAGCCGGCGGGCGCTGGGCGTGTGGATCTGCATCGAGACCCGGTAGCAGACCGCGCCGTCGGAGCGTGACTGCGGCGCGGCATTGCCCCCGGCAGAGGTACGCAGCTGGTGCAGCTCGCGCCCGGTCGACTGCTCCGCGAGGCCGGTGAGCACCTCCATGACCACGTCGGCGATCTTGTCGACGGTGATGCCCTCGAGCGCCTCGACGCTGTCGAGGAACCTTTCGCCGATCGCGTAGTCGGGCAGCGGCCGGGTGGGCTGCTCGCCGACCGGGATCCGGCGGGCCCAGGCGGCCTCGACCAGGTGGCGGAAGCCGCGCTCGCGGTCGGCGAAGACGGGCAGGGCGACCTCGGGCGGCGCGGTGCGCTGCTTGGCGCGGCGCAGCTGGGAGCGCATCCGGGCCAGCTCGGCGTCGCGGGTCTCGACCTGACGCGCCGCGCGGGCGAGGTCCTTGGCGAACTGCACGCGCTCGTTGCGCAGCCCCGAGACCTGGTCGCGGAGCTCGGCCAGCTCGGCCTCGAGGTGAGCCTTCTCGGCCTTGATCGCGGTGACCTGCAGCGACATCGACTGCACCGCGGCCTTCTTCGCCGGCGCAGGCTCCTTCGCGGGCACCGGCTCGGGCGCAGGTGCGGGCGCCGGCCGGAGAGCGCGGACCGGCTCGCCCTTGCGGCGCGGCATCATCGCCGGGGTCGGGATCGCCGGCTTGGGCGGAGCCGCGGGCGCGGGCTCGGCAGCGGCGTCCGGCGTGCTCTCGGCGGGCTGAGGAGCCAGGCGCTCCGGGACGGACTCGACGTGCTCGACGATCGCCGGCGGCGGAGCGTCCGGGTCGAGCCAGGGCGGGCCACCGGCGTACAGGGAAAGGGCCTCGCGGGCGGTGTCGTGCTCGCGAACCTCGCGCAGCGACAGTCGCCACTTCGGGCCGGTGGCGACGACCCGCGCGAGCACGACCTCGCCGGGGGTGAGGAGCGCTTGGAGGTCGTCGTCGGGGTCACCGGTGACGTCGGAGCGGAAGACCTCGACGGTGACGTCGGGATGCAGGCGAAGGTCCGCGGAGCCGGCGAGGACGGAGCGCACCTGAGCGGGGACGACGTCCCCGGCGGCGTACGCCTTCAGCGCCTCCTCTGCGGTGGGCCGGCTCTCCCGGATGTCGAGCCAGCGTGACTTCTTCTCCAGGACGCCGTCGACGTGCATGCCGGGGGCGAGGACGCGCTCGATCGGCACCCCGGCCTGGGCGAGCTGCGGCGGGATCGATGCCATGTCACCGCCACCGAGGTCGACCAGGGCGCGCTCGCTCATGATCGAGCGCACCGTGCCGGCGCGGCGCTCGCGGGTGGAGGCGGTGCGGGCGCTGTCGAAGAGGCCGGCGGCCGCGGCCATGTCGAGGGCGTCGTCGATGAGCTGCCCGGTGAGCTTCTTGCCCTCGGACTTGTTCCAGGCGAACCGCAGCGGTGCCTGCTTCAGGTCGACGTTCCACCCCAGGCCGATCGGGTAGACGCGCCCGGCGCCACCGTAGACCTGCGTGCCCGGAGTCATCTTGTTGGAGAAGGCCCAGGTGTGGCCGCCGGTCGTGACCAGGTAGAGGTCGGCGAGGTCGCCGATCTCGGCGGCGATCCGCTCCACGTCGGCGTAGGGATCGGTGTGTCCGGACGCGACGGTCACCACCACGGTCGGCTTGGTGCGGGTGTCGCCGTTGAGCAACGCCGCCAGCGCCTCGGCCTCGGACGTGTTGGTCACGCGCTTGATCGCAGACATGCCCCTCCTTTCACAAAAACGTACAGCGAACGGAAAGGGGACGTACGTCAACGACCCGGCTCTTTCGTGAGGGAACTTCGACTCCTGCCGAGATGTCCGGGGTGACCGCCGTCCGATGGTTGCGGGGAAGTGTCGGTGCTGCGGTGTACGATCGCCGCGCCTGCGAGAACGACCCCTCCAACCAGCCCCTATGCCTGAATCCTCCAAGCCGGCCGTCGCCGAGATCCTGCGCCTGCGGGCTCCGTTGAGCCTGCAGGTCCTGCGCGCCGCGCTGAAGGGGAAGCGGGTGCTGCTGACCGAGGAGGAGCTGCTCGCCGTGCTCGGCTCGGGTGGTTTCGTCGAGGGGCCTCCGGGGCAGTGGAGCCTGGCGCCCGCCTCGACCCCGGCGCCCGCGCCGGCTCGGTTCAACCAGGCATCGCTGGCTTCGCGTGCGGGAGTGGAGGGTGACGTACTCCTGAAGGTGCTGGAGGCGCTGGTGACCGACCACCCCGAGGTCAACTGGGGTGCGCTGCGCGACCGGCTCGAGTCGGGTGCCGACGTCGCGGTCTCCGACCGCACCCTCGGCCTCCTGGAGGAGGGCGTACGCCGCTTCGAGGTCGCCCGGCTGCGGGCCGAGAAGCAGGCCGCCGAGGAGCGTGCCCGAGAGGCTGAGCGCCGCCGGGAGCTGCAGCAGCTGGCCGAGAGCGAGGTCGCGATGCTGCGCGCCGAGCTCGACGACGAGCGCCGGCGCGCGCACGACGCGGCGCTCGAGCGGGACCGGCTGCGCCAGGAGGCCGAGAAGCTGATGGCGCTCAAGGAGCAGGAGACCGCCTCCTGGGTGGCCACCGCCGCCGGCGGCTGGATGCTCGACCTCGGCGCCCCGGAGACCTTCGGCGAGGAGAAGCTCCGCCAGGCGCTCGGCCAGCTCGAGTCGGCACTGGTGGTGCTCAACGTGCCGGTCTCCGGCCGGGAGATCGAGGCCGTCGTGGTGCACCCCGGCGGGATCGCCGTGGTGGAGCAGTACGACATCCCCTCGACCGCCGGTGTGGTCTCGGTGCCCGCCGACGGGGTGGCGTCGGTCGACGATCGTCCGCTGGAGGTCAGCGATCCGCGCGGCGAGGTGCTCGGTGCCGTACGTGTCCTGCAGAAGGCCGCCTCGCTCGACCTCGCCTACCTGCCGGTCGTCGCCTTCCAGGGGCCGGCCGACGCCGAGGGTGAGGACGTGCTGGTCTGCCTCACCGCCGAGGTCGATCTCGCCGTCGACGACATGCTCCACTCCCAGTCGTCCCGGGTCTCGGCCGACGACGCGGTCGCCCTGCTGGCGAAGCTCGGGGTTCCCGAGCTTCCCCAGCCACCCTCCGGGTTCTGACCTTCCGCCGAGACGTCAGTTACGTCGGCCGAGTTGGCACGCGTGTGCGCACTCGAACGACGTAAGCGACGCTTCGGCCGGCGGGAGTGACGTCTCGACAGGTCAGATCAGCCCGGCGGCACGGGCCGCCTCGGCGTACGCAGCCGCCAGGGTCGGCACGGTCTCGTGGGCGTTGAGGCCCGACGGGTTCGGCACGACCCAGAGCTCGGCGCCGGCCAGGGGCTCGGGCTGGCGGCCCTGCTTGGCCTTCGGCCGGTTGAAGGCGGTCCGGTAGGCGGTGATCCCGGCGATCGCGACGACGGTCGGTTTCCTGCGTGCGACCAGGGAGAACAGCTCGGCGCCGCCCTCCTTGAGCTCGGCGTTGCTGAGCTCGGAGGCCTTGGCCGTGGCGCGTCGGACGATGTTGGTGAAGCCGATGCCCCGGGACCGGAAGTAGTCGCGGTCCTCCGGCGTCATCCCCGCGGAGGCGTCGATGGGACGTGTGGTGATCCCGGCGCGGAAGATCGCCGGGTAGAAGCGGTTCAGCGGGTGCGCGAAGTGGGTCTGGGTCGCGGCGGTCCACAGGCCGGGGTTGATGCCGACGAAGAGGAGGCGCAGCGGTTGGTCGTCTGCCGGGAGGAGGTCGGGGACCGAGGCGCCGTAGTAGGTCTGGAGCTCGGCCTGGGTGAAGCGGGCCACGGCGTGATCCTTGCATCTGCGTAACGACCTCCCCGCCCGGGGTGCAACAGCCGGGTGCCGTGGGGAGTATGTGGAACATGCACCCCACGCGTCTTCTCCCACTCGCAGTCGCTGCGACGGCGCTGCTGATCTCCTCCTGCGGCACCCCCGAGGAGGCGAGCGACCCGGGCTCGAGCCCGTCGCCCTCGGCCTCCTCGCCCGGCACGCCCGAGTCGCAGCCCGAACCGTCCCGTCCGCCGAGCTCGGAGAAACCGGTGCGTGGCCTGGTCTCAGCCGGCGGAGCGGCCGAGGGCGACCTGGAGAAGACCGCGACCCCGCTGCCGGACGCGGCCGCGATCGAGGCGTACGCCGCGACGCTCGGCACCTCGCTGCAGCAACCCTTCACCACCGAGGCGACCAGTCTGCTCGCGCGCGTCCCGTCCGGGCAGCGGCTCTACGCCCAGACCGTCTACGACGGCTGCGAGGCGCCGGACCCCGCGACGATCACGGCTTCGGCCTCCGGCGCTGACGTGGTCCTCCACGTCACCCCGCCGAAGAGCACCAAGATCCAGTGCCTGGTGGCCGAGCGATCGGTCGCGTTGCTGAGTGTCGATCAGCCGGTCGGCTAACGTTCCCCGCGTGGGGGAGCCGTGGAACACCTTCGTCGAGGGCGACAACCTCGACGTGCTCCAGGCGCTCTCGGCGGCGGGCGAGACGTTCGATCTGATCTACATCGACCCGCCCTACAACACCGGCAGCCTCTTCGCCTACCACGACGACCGGCGCGGCGAGGACGGCCGGCGGGCCGGCCGCCACGAGGCCTGGGTCGCGATGATGCGGCCCCGGCTGGAGGCGGCGCGCACCGTCATGTCGGACCGGGCGGCTATCTACGTCTCGATCGACGACAACGAGGCCGCTCACCTCAAGGTGCTGATGGACGAGGTCTTCGACGAGCGCAACCAGCTCGCGCAGATCGTGGTCAACCTCAACCCCAAGGGCCGCCAGCTCGGCAACGGGTTCGCCACGTCTCACGAGTACCTGCTCGTCTACGCCAAGGACGCCCGGACCTGCGCGCTGGAGTCGAGCATCCCCGAGGCCGTCAACGAGCGGGACTTCCCGCTGGTCACCGACGACGGGCGCCACTACCGGCGGCTGCCCCTGCGCAACACCAACAAGAAGTTCAACCCGGCGACGGCCAGGACGCTCCACTTCCCGGTGTGGGGAGACCCGGACTCCGGCCGCGTCGATGTCGAGCCGTTCGACGGCGGCCAGGAGATCTGGCCGGTCTTCGGTGACGGTCGCCCGGCGGTCTGGCGGTGGAGCGCCCCGCTGATCGCGGCCCGTCCCGACGATCTGATGTGCCGTCGCGTACGCGGGAAGCTGGGGGAGCGGGTCGACGTCTACCAGCGTGACTGGCTCTCCCGTGATGCCTCGGGCGATGCCCGGCGCAAGAAGCTCACCACGATCTGGCTGGCCGAGGAGATCGGCTCGACCGACTCCGCCGTCGCCGAGCTGAAAGCGCTGGTGGGGCCGCTGTTCGAGTCGCCCAAGCCGACCGGTCTGATCCGCCGGATCCTGGCCACCATGCCGACCGACGCGCGGGTCCTCGACTTCTTCGCCGGCTCCGGCACCACCGGCCACGCGGTCGCGCTGGCCAACGTGGAGGACGGGGCGCGGCGTGCGTGCTGGTCGGTGCAGATCGCCGAGACGACCCGGCCGGGCTCGAACGCGGCGAAGGCCGAGATGGCGTACGTCTCCGACGTCACCCGGGCGCGGCTGAAGGCAGTGGTCGCCGCCCACGGGAACGGCGGCGTGAAGAGGCTGGTCGAGCGCGACCTGGGCGAGCTACTGGAGAGATCCGGCGTGACGCGCGGCGCGTAGAGGGCGTGGCAGGATCGCGGCCATGGCCCCCAGCGTCCCCCGCCTCCGGATCGGCTCGACCGAGATCATCGCCCTCGCCGACGGCGAGGGCCCGTTCTTCTCGCCGCGCGCCGAGGCCTTCCCCGCGGCCACAGCCGCGCAATGGGCCGAGGTCGACCGTTACGACCCGGGCGCGGTCGACGCCGAGGGCCGCTGGCGGCTCCAGTTCCGTGCCTTCGCGATCCGCGGCGACAAGGGTCTCACCGTCGTGGACGCCGGGATCGGTCCGGCGGACGGCCCGGCCGCCTCGTGGGCGCCCGTGCCTGGTGTGCTCCCGCAGTCGCTCGATGCCGCGGGCATCGACCCGGCCGAGGTCGACACCGTGGTGCTCACGCATCTGCACACCGACCACGTCGGATGGGCGGTCGTGACCGAGGCCGGCGGGCGCCGACCCTACTTCCCGAACGCCGACTACCTGCTCCAGCGGGCGGAGTACGACGCCCTCGACGCGCTCAACCCCCAGCTTCGCGAGACCCTCACCGTCCCGCTCGCAGCCGCCGGTCGGCTCCGGCTCCTCGACGGTGACACGCCCCTGCGCACCGGGCGTACGGTCGCCACGCCCGGTCACACGCCGGGACATCAGAGCGTCCTGGTTCAGGAGGGACGCGAGCTGGCGCTCGTCACCGGCGACCTCCTGGTGCACGCGCTCCAGCTGCTCCACCCCGAGCTCGCCTACGCGCATGAGGTCGACCCCGAGGCGGCCAGACGGTCCAGGGAACGCCTGCTCGGCCGCGACGCCGCCACGACGCTGCACCTGGCGACGCCGCATCTGACGGAGCCGTTCGTCCCGGCGTGACCGTGCCGCTGGGTGAACTTCTCGAAACATCTGGTAACCGCGTTACACGGGCCACGTAAAACACGGCATCGTCTGGGGTCGACCGAACACCTCACCTCGGGAGACCCCCATGAAACTCCGTGGCCTGTTCATCCTTGCCTGCGGCGCCCTCGTGCCGCTCACGATTCCGGCGGCAGCGCACGCCGAGTCCTACTCCCAGCCGCTCTCGACCGCCATCGGCGACCTCCCGGTCGCGGCCGAGAACCGCACCGGCTACAGCCGTGACCTCTTCCAACACTGGATCGACGCCGACGGCGACGGCTGCAACACCCGCAACGAGGTGCTGATCGCGGAGGCCGAGGAGGCCCCCACGGTCGGCTCGAGCTGCTCGCTGTCGGGTGGACGCTGGTACTCCTACTACGACGGTCTGTCCTGGACCGCCACCAGCGACATCGACATCGACCACATGGTCCCGCTCGCCGAGGCCTGGGACTCCGGCGCTCGCACCTGGACCTCGACCGAGCGCAGGAGCTACGCCAACGACCTCGGCTACTACGGCTCCCTCGTCGGCGTCACCGACAACGTGAACCAGTCCAAGAGCGACCAGGACCCGGCCGAGTGGATGCCCGCCCAGCAGAAGTGCCGCTACCTGAAGGAGTTCGTCTCGGTGAAGATCCGCTGGCGCCTCTCCGTCGACAGCACCGAGAAGTCGGCCCTCACCAACCTCTCCTCCGCCAACGGCTGCGGCAGCCAGACCGTCTCGGTGACCTTCGCCCGTTGACCCACGCCGAGTCCGCAGAAGTGGCGCGTCGAATCGGTGGAAATGGCGTACGAGATCCCGATCTCATTCGCCCGAACGACCGATTCGGCCGCCACAACTGAGGACTCGGCTGGCCTAGGATCTGCGGCATGGCGTTCACTGCTCCGCGAGTCACCCGTGAGCAGGTGGGATCCGACGTACGCCGCCGGCTGGCGCGCCTGAAGTCGAAGCGGTGGCACGTGTTCCAGGCCGCCGGAGCGGCGGGGGTGGCGTGGTTCATCGCGGCCGGGCTGCTCGGCCACGTCCAACCGGTCTTCGCGCCGATCGCCGCGGTGGTCAGCCTCGGCACCTCCTACGGGCAGCGGCTGAGACGGGTCACCGAGGTGACCATCGGGGTCGCGCTCGGCGTCTTCCTGGGCGACGTCGTGGTGCAGGTCATCGGCGAAGGCGCCTGGCAGATGACCCTCGTCGTGGGGATGGCCATGGCCGTGGGCATCTTCATCTCCTCGGGGCAGGTCTTCCGCAACCAGGCCGCGGTGCAGTCCATCTTCGTGATGGGGCTGCTGCCGACGCCCGGCGCGGCGTTCACCCGCTGGACCGATGCGCTGATCGGCGGTGCGGTGGCGCTGGTCGCCGCCTCGATCGTGCCTGCCGCGCCCCTGCGACGGCCCGGTGAGCAGGCGGCGGTGGTGGCCAGGAAGATCGCCTCGCTGCTGCGCGCCGCCGGCCAGGTGATGCTCGACGCCGACGCGGTCCACGGGCTCAAGGTGCTCGCCGACGCGCGCGCCACCGACCCGCTGATCCGGGAGCTGCAGGACGCCTCGGACGAGGGCATGTCGGTGCTGGCGGTGTCGCCGTTCCGGTTCCGACATCGCAGCCACGTACATCGGATGGCCGAGCTGGTCGAGCCGCTCGACCGCGCGCTGCGGAGCACCCGGGTGCTGGTGCGGCGGGCGGCGGTGTCGGCCTATCGCGGGGACATCGTGCCGGAGAGCTACTACCAGCTGGCCTTCGGGCTCGCCGACGCCGTCGACGTCGTCGAGGCCGAGCTCGCCGCCGGCCTCGGCCCGGACGGACTGAGCGGAGAGGCCAGGTCGGTGCTGCTCGCGGTCGGCGAGCACTCGACCGAGGTGGAGCGTACGGAATCGCTCAACGCCGAGGTCATCCTCGTCCAGATCAGGTCGATCATCGTCGACCTGCTCGGGGTCACCGGCATGGGGCAGTTCGAGGCGACCGACGCGCTGCCGCCGCTGCCGCCTCGCTGAATGCTCACCGAGTTACCTCGGTGAGTGGTCGCTTCCTTCGCGGAACTCCACGAAGTATGTGGTGCCCGACCGAGTTACCTCGGTGAGCATCCCGCTACAGCGATCCCCGCAGGTCCCGCACGACCGAGTCGACCACCGCGACCAGGTCCCCTTCGGTGGACGCCGCGATGGCGCGTTGTCGCTGGTAGGAGGCACCTTTGTGGATGATGTCGTGCACCCCGGCGAGCTCCTTCTCGCAGCCGAGGCGCGCGGCCACGGGCTCGAGCCGCACCAGCAGCTCGGCAAGGTCCTCGGTGACCAGCCGCTCCTCGGAAGCGGCGTTGAGGATCACGATCGCGTCGAGGCCGTAGCGGGCGGCGCGCCACTTGTTCTCCTGGACGTGCCACGGCGGCATCGTCGCGATGGGCTCGCCGGCCGCCACCCGGGCGTCCAGGTCGACGCAGAGGCAGTGGGCCAGCGCCGCGATCGCAGCAAGCTCCTGAAGGGTCGCGACCCCGTCGCAGATCCGGTTCTCGATGGTGCCGATCCGGGGTGAGGGCCGGATGTCCCAGCGGATCTCGCTGATGTCCTCGATCACGCCGGTGACCGTCTGGTCCGAGACGTACGCCTCGAACTCCGCCCACGTCGTGAACTGGAACGGCAGCCCCGCCGTGGGCAGTTGCTGGAACATCAGCGCCCGGTTGGACGCGTAGCCGGTGTCCACGCCGGCCCAGATCGGCGAGGAGGCCGACAGCGCCTGGAAGTGGGGGTAGTAGGTCAGCAGCCCGTTGAGGACCGGCAGCACCCGGTCGCGTTCCGGCATCCCGACGTGCACGTGCACGCCCCAGATCAGCATCTGCCGCCCCCACCACTGGGTGCGGTTGATCAGCTCCTCGTAACGATGCCCGGCGGACAGCTCCTGCCGGGTCCAGGACGCGAACGGATGCGTCCCGGCACCGAAGAGGTCCACGCCGAGATCGTCCCCGGCGCGTACGACCTCGGAGGTCGTGGCCCGGATCTGGTCGATGGCCTCCTCGACCGTCTCGCAGATCCCGGTGACGATCTCGACGGTGTTGCGCAGCAGCTCCTTGTGGATCCGCTCGGGGTTCGGCACGCGGGCCTTGGCCCGGGCGAAGAGATGGTCGGCGACGTTGACCAGGTCCCGCGTCTGGCGGTCGACGAGCGCGAGCTCCCACTCGACGCCGAGCGTCGGTCGAGGGGAGGGATGGAAGTCGATCCGCATGTATCGAGCGTTCCTTGCACGGGCCCGTTTGTCGAGCACCGTGAATGCCTGTCGATCACCGCCCCGATGGCACGCTGTGACGGTGGACGCGCGCGAGGTGAACCTGACTCTGGACTTCTGCCTCCGCGTCGGTGAGCTGCTGATCTCCACCGGCGCCGGGGCCGCTGACGTGACCGCGACGATGAGGTCGCTCTCTCAGCATCTCGGACTCCGCGGAGCCGAGGTCGACGTCACCTACACCAGTCTCTCGATGAGCTATCAAGCCGATCCAGAGGCGATCCCGATCCACACCACGCGGCAGGTCAAGAACCGCACGATCGACTACGACCACCTGACCGCAGTCGACCACCTGGTTCGCCAGGTCGTACGCGACGAGGTGGATCTCCAGGGCGCCCGGATCGCGCTGGGCCGCATCATCTCCGGCGGCCACCGCCGGCCGCGGTGGGCGGCGACCCTCGGCATGGCGGTGATGGCCGCCGCGTTCACCGTGTACGTCGGCGGTGAGCTCCGTGTCGTCATCCTGGCGTTCATCTCCGGTGCTGCGATCGACCAGCTGCAGGCCTTCCTCCACCGCCGCTGGCGGCTGCCGCTCTTCTACCTGCAGGTCGCCGGCGCGGGCGTGGCCACGCTGCTCGCCGTCATCGCCGCGGCCCTGCCCCTGGACCTCGACGTCTCCACCTCGATCACCGCCAACATCACCGTGATGCTGGCCGGGATCAGCTTCATGGGTGCCCTCCAGGACGCCCTGACCGGCTTCCACGTCACCGCCAGCGCCCGGATCATGGAGGCCCTGGTCTCCACGGCCGGGATCATCGCCGGAGTCACCGGCGGTCTGGTCTTCGCCGGTGCCGTCGGGGTGCCGATCGACGGTGCCGTCTCCGGCGGCACCAGCACGCTGCAGTCGATCACCCTCGCCACCATCGGCGGGGCGGTCGGTGCCGCGGCGTTCGCCTATGCGGCCTACGCCCCCAAGCGGACGCTGCTCCCGATCGCGATCATCGCCGGCATCGCCGTGGTGCTGTCGATCGTCGTGCCCGGCGACGTCGGACGTACGTGGCGGGTGGCCGTGGCCGCCCTCTTCATCGGTCTCATCGCCTACTCGGTGGCCACCCGGCTGAAGGTGCCGCCGCTGGTCATCGTGGTGTCCTCGGTGGTGCCGTTCCTGCCCGGCTACTCGATCTATCGCGGTCTCACGATGCTGGCCCAGGAGACCCCGGCGACCACCTCGGTCGGCCTCGTCGCCCTCTTCACCGCCGCCTCGGTGGCGCTGGCTCTCGCCTCGGGCGTCTATCTGGGTGAGTTCATCGCCCAGCCGCTCAGCCGCCGGTCATGGCGGATCGAGACGCGGCTCTCCGGGCCGCGCCTCGTCGGTCCGCTGCGGAAGGACCGCACCACCACCCCGGTGCCCGCCGAGGTCGAATCCTAGGCCGGAGCGGGGGGTGCCGGTTCGTCAAGGTATGCAGAGAAACCGTCGCATCCCTAGCGGAGTTCCGCGAGGGATGCGACGGTTCGGCTACGTACCTTGACGAACCAGCGCCTCGAACCAGCGCTCGGTGGTGACATCGTCGTACGGCGCCCGGCCCCCCTTGACCGCGAGATAGACCCGCTCGGCGGAGTCCTCGGTCATCGAGATGATCTCGGGCGGGTAGCCGTACTCGATCTGGTGGTGCTCGAACTCGTCCTGGTCGTCGATGTAGACCGACCCGTCGAACTTCTTGACCACGTCGAGGTCGAGGTCGATGCAGGTGATCGTGGAGTCCTGCCACATCGGCGGAGTACACATGTCGACATATATCTGCGAGCTCACCCGTCCGTTCGGCCGGTTGAAGGCAGCGAAGTGGGCGGCGTCGCGGTGAGGGATGAGGCTGACCGAGTCCCAGTCGGCGACCCATCCCTTGCCCGGCCGTGCGAACGCCGTGCCGACCGGGTGGCCGATCCACTCGCCGTGCTCGTCCTCGCCGAGGTAGATCCCGTCGAAGCCCCAGTGGGGTTTGTTGCCCCACTTCGTCATCTCGACCCGGATCCGGGTCCCTGCCTCGAAGCGCTTCATGAGGTCAATCTCCCACGGTCGTGGTGAGGCTCGCGAGGATCTCGAACCAGCGGTTCGCGCTGCCGTCGTACGGAGCGGTGTGGGCCTTCACCTCGGCCAGCACGCGGTCGGCCGCGGTCCGGGCCAGGTCGATGACCTCGGGCGGGTAGCCCAACGAGACCTGGTGCTCGGCGAACTCGTCCTCGTCGTCGATGAATACGGTCCCGTCGTGGCGCTCGATCACGTCCAGGTCCAGGTCGACGCAGGTCAGCACCGTGCCGGTCCACTCCGGCGGCGTGCTCATGTCGACGTAGATCGCGAGGTCGGGATGGTCGGCGCCGTTGATCGTGACCAGATGGGCGGCGTCGCGTCGAGGTCTCAGGGTCAGCCACGGCCATTCGGACGTGAAGGTGCTGTCGGGCTTGGCGGCAAAGGTGCCTGCGGGATGGCCGATCCACTCGCCGTGCTCGTCCTCACCGAGGTAGAGCCCGTCGAAGGCCCAATGAGGCCGGCCACCCCATTTCGTGAACTCGACACGAACGGGGTGGCCGGCCTCGAAGCGCATGGGCGCCGATTCTGCCTCAGCCGTTCTTCTTGGGCATCACATATTTGGCGCCCAGGGCGATCAGGTCCTGGTAGCGCGAGCCGGTGAACTTGCCGAAGTTGTGGATCACATGGGCGTCGAGGCCGACCAGCACGCGGGCCTGCTTCTTCTCGATGCCCTTGACGATGATCTCGGCGGCCCGCTCGGGCTCCATCTTGGCGAGCTTCTCGTCGAAGAACTTCGCGGTCGCGGCCTGGTCGTCCTTGGCCGAGACCCGCGCGGAACGCGCCACGGCGGTCTTGATACCACCCGGGTGGACCGAGGTGACGCCGACCTTGTGGCCGTCGATCAGCATCTCCTCGCGCAGCGCCTCGGTGAAGCCGCGCACCGCGTACTTCGCGGCGTTGTAGAAGGCCTGGTCGGGCATGGAGACCAGCCCGAACAGCGAGGAGATGTTCACGATGTGCGCGTCGCCGGACTCGATCAGGGCCGGCAGGAAGAGCTTGGTGCCGTGCACGACGCCCCACCAGTCGATGCCGATGATCCAGTCGATGTCCTCCCAGTCGAGGTCGTTGACGCGGCCCGAGAGTGCGACGCCGGCGTTGTTGACCACCACGTTGACCGTGCCGAAGTGGGCGATGATGCCCTCGGCGTACGCCGTGAAGGCCTCGCGGTCGGCCACGTCGAGCTTGTCTTCCTTGATCTCGCGGGCGCCGGCCTGCTTGGCCAGCTCGACGGTCTCGGCCAGGCCGGCCTCGTTGACGTCGGAGAGCGCCAGCCGGGCGCCGCGGCCGGCCAGGTTGACCGCGAGGGCGCGGCCGATGCCGGATCCGGCTCCGGTGAGCACGACTACCTTGTCGTCGAAGGACTTCATGCGGGGACACTCTCCTTGGTCGTTGCCGGGTTGCCGGCGGCGGTGACGGCGTACTTGTCGACGTCGAACTTGCTGGTCAGGTGGCGGAACAGGAACGTGAAGCTCGGCCACAGGGTGGTGTTGCGGCCGTGCTCGTCGAGATACCACGACGCGCAGCCGCCCTCCGACCAGACCGTCTTGTCCATCTTGCGCTGCAGGTCGTCGTTCCAGGCGGAGGTGGCGTCCTCGGTGGGCTCGACGGTGGCGTACGCATTCGTACGCATCGTGCGGATCGCGTCGCGGATGTAGGCCACCTGGGACTCGATCATGTAGACCATCGAGGAGTGGCCCAGACCGGTGTTGGGGCCGACCACGAAGAAGAGGTTGGGGAACTCCGGGACGGTGGTGCCCTTGTAGGCGCTCATCCCGGTCTCCGCGAACCGCTCGGCCATGGTGCGGCCCTTGCTGCCGGTGATCGAGTGCGCGATCGGGAGGTCGGTGGTGTAGAAACCGGTCGCCACCACCAGGACGTCGATCTCGCGGCTGGTGCCGTCCTTCGCGACGATCGCGTTCTCGCTCACCCGGTCGATGCCGTCGGTGATCAGGTCGACGTTGTCGGCGGCCAGCGCCGGGTAGTAGGCGTTGGAGATCAGCGTGCGCTTGCAGCCGAGCGTGTAGTCAGGGGTGACCTTGCGGCGCAGCTCGGGGTCCTTGATGCCGCGGCGGATGTTGTTCCTCGCCATCAGCTCATGGGCCTTGGTGAGCCTGGGTTCCACGGCGAGGCCCAGGACGCGGACCTCGAGGCCCCAGTAGACCGCCGCGCGAGCGAGCCGCTGGACACCGGGTACGTGGCGGAAGGCGGCCTTCTCGAGCTTGGAGTAGCGGTGCTCGTTGCGGGGGAGGACCCACGGTGCGGTGCGCTGGTAGACGTCCAGCCGCGCCGCCTTCTTCTGGATCTCGGGGACGATCTGGACAGCGCTGGCACCGGTGCCGATCACGGCGACGCGCTTGCCCTCGAGTGAGACGTCGTGGTTCCACTGGGCGGAGTGGAAGATCTCGCCCCGGAAGCCCTCGATGCCCTCGATGTCCGGGAGCTTGGGCTCGGAGAGCGCACCGGGACCGGCGATGACGGTGGTCGCCGCGTACGTCTTCTTCCCGTTCCTGCCCTCGGTCTCGACGAGCCAGCGCTGCTGGGTCTCGTCCCAGGTCGCGGCGGTCATCGCGGTGTCGAAGACGAAGCGGTCCAGGGTGCCGGAGTTCTCGGCGACCTTCTTGATGTACGCCTCGATCTCCGGCTGGGGCGAGAAGCTCATCGACCAGTCGGGGTTGAGGGCGAAGGAGTAGCTGTAGAGCTGGCTGGGCACGTCGCAAGCGGCGCCGGGGTAGGTGTTGTCGCGCCAGGTGCCACCGACGCCGGAGCCCTTCTCGATGACGACGAAGTCGCGCTCGCCGTCCTCCTCGAGCTTGATCGCCGCGCAGAGGCCCCCGAAGCCGGCGCCGACGACGAGGTGGTCGACGTGGGTGAGGTCAGCAGTGGTCATACCGAGAGTATTCTTGCCTATTGAACAGATGTCAATAGAATGGTCGGTATGAGCCAACGGACGCGCCTGACGCCCGAGCAGCGCCGCGAGCAACTGCTCGACCTGGGCATTCGCCTCTTCTCGCGCCACTCCCTCGACGAGATCTCGATCGACGTGGTGGCGCGTGAGGCCGGCATCTCGCGCGGGCTGCTCTACCACTACTTCGGCGACAAGATGGCCTTCCGTGAGGCGGTCGTACGCCGCGCCGCCGACGCGCTCGTCGCCCAGACCGCCCCGCCCGCGACGGGGGAGCCGGTGGAGCGCCTGCTGGCCTCGATGACGGCCTATGTCGACTTCGTCGACGCCAACTACGAGGGGTACGTCTCGATGGTCCGCGGCGCCGCGAGCGACCCGGTCCTGCGCGAGATCTACGACGAGGCCTTCTTGGCGTTGGGGCTCCGGATCTTCGACGCCGGTGCCGACTTCGTCGAGGACACCCCGGCGGCGCGCCTGATCGTCAGGGGATGGCAGGCGATGTCGGAGGAGCTGGTGCTCTCCTGGAAGACCGATCCCGCGGGGCTGTCACGCGAGGAGCTGCTGGGGATGCTGGCGGGTTCGTTGCCGGTGCTGTTGGAGCTGCTCGGGCCCGCGGAGCTGTAACACGCGACCGCACACCCCGGTGGGTGTTCGCTATGCTCCGCTGGCCAGGCTCCGGGAGTGCCGGTGAGCCGGCTGAACTCGAGGAGTCCCCCATGTCATGGATTTCCGCCGTTCGAGGTGCGCGAAAGGTGCGCTTCGTCGGTGCGATCGCGCTGGTTGCGGCTGTGCTCACCCCGGTGGCGACCAGTGCCCCGAGCGCGTTTGCCGAGACGGCTCCGCCGTCGATCACCTCCACGTCGTATCCGACGTTCGTCGAAGCCTCCGCGATGCGCTGGCGTGGCACCCACTGGAGTGCGACACCGGCCTTCCGGTGGAGTCCGGCCACGACCGAGGGGGTGGCGAAGTACCAGGTGCAGACCTGGCACGGGAAGCGCCGAGGATCGATGGTCGGTGTGGACTCGACGGGTTCCGGTTACCAGTCGACGATCGCCACCTACCCGGCCTCGCGCACTTCGCTCGCCGGACACATCTACTCCGGTGATCAGGTCTGCCGCCGCGTACGAGCCGTCAACAATGCCGGGACGGTCGGCCGGTGGTCGGGTTGGCGGTGCAGCCATGCCCCGCTCGGCACCGAGGAGTTCGTGCCGGGGTACGGCTTCGACAACGGTGTCTTCGACTACTACGTGAGGAACAACGGGGCTTCGAACAATCCGGCGCGCTCGGTGAGCTACCTCGCCAAGGGTGTTCGGGTGAAGGTTCGTACCGGCCCGAAGTACGGCAAGGCGCGGATCCTCATCGGTTCGACGCTGCTCGGCACGGTCAGCGGCTACGCGAGCAAGGCCGGCTACAAGGTCGTGACGCTGCAGAAGTCCGCCAACCTGACCGGCGCGATCAAGGTCAGGGCGATCTCGGCCGACACCCGCCCGTTCCGGTTCGTCGGCCTGTGGGCGCTGCGGGCGACGGCGCCGCTGGGGTCGAGCAAGGTGGTCACCTGGCAGTCCCGAAGCGAGCTGTGGCCGGCGGACCCGGTCGAGAGCACGGACACGACGAGACCGAAGATGACCGGCTTCTCGCTGTCTCCGACCTTCCCGACCACCCGAAACAGCAACGGCATCTACAGCGTGAAGGCGTCGTGGCGAGGCAGCGACAACGTCAAGGTCACCGGTTACGAGGTGGCTCGCAAGGACGGCGGCTCGACGTCCTGCTTCGACGGCGGCTCGTCCGCGACGACCAGCACGTCGATGCCGGTGTACGTCGACTGGGCCGGGTCGGCGACCTGCTATCGGGTCCGGGCGTTCGACGCGGCCGGGAACGCCTCGCCGTGGACGGGCTGGAAGTGCTCCTTCGCGCCGATCGAGCCGATGGACGGCTGGACCGCTGGTGTCGGGATCCCGTCCGGAGGCAAGATCTGGACCTCGGTACGGACACGCGACGACTACTACCACCGGACCGCGCGGACCACGGACCGCTTCTCCGCGAAGAAGCTGCGGATCCAGTACCGCGTCGGCCCGAAGTGGGGCCGGGCGAAGGTCTATGTCGGTGGGACGTACTTCGGCACCGTAAACGCCTATGCCAGCACGGCCGGCAACAGGTGGATCACCCTCACCGGCACCCGCGAGGCGCACGAGCGGATCCGTTTCGTCCCGATCACGACGAAGGACGTCCTCATCGGCAAGGTGTTCGTCATCCCCGACGTCTCCAAGAACCTGCCTCCGGCCCCGACCCGCGGCTGACCGGCGGGGTGTGACACGTCGTTCGACGTACTATCAGGTCGTTCTCTTAGGGCGACCAGTACGTCGAACGACGTGTCACAGGGCGGCTCGGCCCTACTCGGAGACGGCGGCCTCGAGCTGGTCGAGGGCCCAGTGGAGGTCCTCCTCGGCGATCACCAGCGGCGGCGCGAGGCGGATGGTGGAGCCGTGGGTGTCCTTGGCGAGTACGCCGCGGGCGAGGAGGCGCTCGCAGATCTCGCGACCGGTGCCGACGGCCGGGTCGATGTCGACGCCGGCCCACAGGCCGCGGGAGCGGAAGCCGACGACGCCCTCGCCGACCATCGCCAGGAGCCGGTCGCGCAGCACCTGGCCGAGCGCCTCGGCACGGGCCTGGAAATCACCGGTCTCGAGCAGCTCGATCACCGCGGTGCCGACGGCGCAGGCGAGCGGGTTGCCGCCGAAGGTGGAGCCGTGCTGGCCGGGGCCGATGACGCCGAGCACGTCGCGGTCGGCGACGACGGCCGAGACCGGGACGATGCCGCCGCCGAGCGCCTTGCCGAGGATGTACATGTCCGGCTTCACGCCGGCGTGGTCGCAGGCGAAGGTGTAGCCGGTGCGGCCGAGGCCGGCCTGGATCTCGTCGGCGGCGAAGAGCACGTTCTCACGGGTGCAGACCTCGCGCAGGCCGATCAGGAAGTCGTCTCCGGGGATGACGACGCCGGACTCGCCCTGGATCGGCTCGACCAGCACGGCCACCGTGTTGGGGGTGATGGCGGCCTCGATCGCGGCCAGGTCGGCGTACGGGACCATCACGAAGCCGGGGGCGAACGGGCCGAAGCCGTCGCGGGCGTCGGCGTCGTCGGAGAAGCCGACGATCGTGGTGGTGCGGCCGTGGAAGTTGCCGGCCATCACGATGATCTCAGCCTGGTCGGCGGGGACGCCCTTGACGTCGTAGCCCCACTTGCGGGCGACCTTGATGGCCGTCTCGACGGCCTCGGCGCCGGTGTTCATCGGCAGCACCATGTCCTTGCCGCACATCGCGGCCAGACGGGCGGTGAACTCGGCGAACTGGTCGTGCACGAAGGCGCGCGAGGTCAGGGTGACCTTGTCGAGCTGCTCACGGGCGGCGGACAGCAGTGCGGGGTGGCCGTGACCGAAGTTCAGCGCGCTGTAGCCGGCCAGCATGTCGAGGCAGCGGCGACCGTCCACGTCGGTCACCCAGGCGCCCTCGGCGTGGCTGATCACCACCTCGAGCGGGTGGTAGTTGTGCGCGGAGTGTGCCTCGGCGGCTGCAAAGGCGGCGGGGGTCAGGCTGGTCGCAGCGGCGTCCTGAGCTTCGTTGAGCAGGGTCATCGCACTCCTCCATCTCGTGGGGCGTTCTCGGTGATCTGAGCCAGAATCATCTGATTGTCTGACAATCCTACGATCAGGCTACGCCAGATGCCTCATCGCTGTCGCCAGCTCGGTAACGCGGTTGCAAATACCGGTGCGGAGGGTGTGCGCCCCGGGGTATATGTTCCCTCAGCCATCTCGGCCCGCCTCGCGTTCTCTGGCAGCGAAGCGACCCCAAGACCATCTCGGGAAAGAGACTCGGAGGAACCCACAGATGCGCATGCGCGCACTGGTGGCGGCTGCTGCCGTCGCCCTGATCGTGCCGGCGGTGCCGGCCTTCGCGACGGAGACTCCGTCGACCACCCCGGACCCGTCGGAGACGACGTCCGTCGAGACGACCCCGACGGACTCGGAGCCCGCCCCCGCGACGGGCGCCGAGACGGGCACTCAGACGGAGCCCGAGACCCAGCCGGAGACCCAGCCGGAGACTCAGCCGGAGACTCAGCCGGAGACCCAGCCCGGCGCCGAGGCGGAGCCTCCCGCGGCAGGCGTGGCGGAGGAGCCGGCAGGCGCCGTCGTGACCACCGTCGTGATCACCGTTCCCGCCACCACCCCGGCCGGGGGCGCGACGTTCCCGGTGACGTACGACGTGGAGAACGTGGAGGCGCTCGGCGCCAACCCGGTGGCCAACTGGACGATCACCGGCTCGAACGGCACTTCCCCGAGCGGCCCGCAGTCGGCACCGATCACGCTCGACGCCGACGGTGTCGGGTCGGTCCAGGCGACGATGCCGACCGCGACCGACACCTACCGGATCACCGGGTTCGTCGAGGGTGAGAGCGGCGCGACCGACTCCGTCACCGTCGAGCTCGGTTCCGTCGACGCCACCAAGCCGGTCGTCACCCTGAGCCGCAGCCTGACGACCTTCTACCCCTACCCGGACGGCTACCGCGACACGGTCACGGCGAAGATGACGGTGAACGAGACCGTCGGCTACACCGCGAAGGTGGTCACCGCCGGCGGCACCCTGGTCCGCACCCTGGGCTCGTCCACGAGCTTCACCGGCACCACCTCCTACACCTGGAACGGCACCAACAACGCCGGCACCCGGGTCTCCGGCACCTTCTACGTCCGCATCGAGGCCAAGGACAAGGCCGGCAACGCCACCACCGCCCAGATCTCGATCGCCGCGTCCGCCAAGAAGCTGACCTGGAAGACCTACAGCAGGACGGTCACCGCCGCCGACGCCCTCGACTACAAGTACGTCGGCTCCTGCTCGACCCTCAAGGCGCCCGCTCGCAGCGACTGGTCCGAGTCGCGCGGCCTGCGTTCCAACGTACGCTGCAAGGCCCCCGGAGACAGCGCCAAGGCGACGGTCTACACCGAGAACGTCAAGTGCCTGCCGAAGTCGGTCGACGGCAACTACCGCAACCTGACGCTCAAGCACTACGGCGGCCGCCCGAAGGGCTACACGAAGGACGTCTACCTGGTCACCACCGTGCTGCGCCCGTCGGACTGGTCGACGCGTCAGCGCCACCAGTTCGGCAACTCGATCAAGTGGAAGACGATGGCCTCCGTCGCCTCGCCCAACAGCCTGATCCAGAGCCGCACCTCGACGCAGTACTGCCCCGCAGTGTGGTGGACCGCCGGCCTCAACTCGAGCTCGCGCTACGACATCTGGAAGTACGCGGTCGGCATCCAGTACCGCGTACTGGCGTGACCATGACGCGCAAGCTGATCCTGGCGGGCGCCGCGGTCGTGCTGCTGGCTGCTGGTGCCTTCGGTGGAGTCCTCGCCCTCTCCGGCGAGGACGAGCCGGAGCGACCGGTGGTCGAGAAGAACCAGCCGGCTCCGTCGGGTCCCGAGGAGCGTCCGGAGCCGGAGCCGGATCCGGAGGAGGTCGCAGACCTCTACGCCCCCGAGGGTGAGGTCGGCGTCGACCAGTAGCCGACCATCGAGCAGAGAACGACGTACGCCGCCGGACACGTTCCGGCGGCGTACGTCTTGTTTTCACCGAAGCCAAAGGTCTCGCACAGCCTCACCACAGGAACCCTGCGGACTCTGGAAGCATGAGCGACAAGAGTACGGACGACCAGGCTCCCGAGCCGGTGGAACCGACGGCCGAGGAGCCCGCCGTCGAGCAGCCCGCCGAGCAGCCTCCCGCCCAGCAGCCAGCGCCGGCGTACGCACCGCCTGCCTACGGTCCGCCGACTGCTGCCCCCGTGGCCGCGGCCGCCCCGAAGAAGAAGCTCTCCGACCGGGTCTTCGGGTGGAAGAGCGTGGCGGCCGCGGCGGCCGCCGGGCTCGTTCTCGGTGGCGGCGTCGCCACCGGTGTCGTCGCCGCGGTCGTCGACGGTGACTCCGACCGCGGCCCGCGGGAGCTGGGCCAGATGCGCGGAGGCGGCGAGATGCCCTTCGGCCAGGTGCCCGACTTCGGCCAAGTGCCCGACTTCGGCGAGGACGGCCATGGTCCGGGCGGCTTCGGCCAGCGACAGGACCAGTCCGACGGACGGTCCTATCCGGGTCAGTCGAGCTGACCCGGCCGAGATCGCGTACGCCGCCAGGCTCCCCGACCGGCGGCGTACGTCTTGATTTGTCTCGGCTGCGCGGGGACTCGTAACCTTGTGAGGTCGTGACTCCTGCCGCGTCCTGATCCAGGTTCGATGAGAACTGTCGCACGGTCAGGGGCGCAGATCCGGATGACTGTCGCTGGGGCTCCCAGCGACGGGGCAAGCCGGGCCGTGTTCGTCAGAAGCCACGCAGCACCATCCCGCCTCCTGCACCCGCTGGGCGGGCACTACGAACTAAGAAGGCACACGTGCGTACTTACGCTCCCAAGCCGGGCGACATCGAGCGCGCCTGGCTCGTGATCGACGCGACCGACGTCCGTCTCGGCCGCCTCGCTGTCCAGGTCGCCGAGCTCCTCCGCGGCAAGCACAAGGCGATCTTCGCGCCCAACGCGGACACCGGCGACTTCGTCATCGTCATCAACGCCGAGAAGGTCTCCCTCTCCGGCAACAAGAAGACCACCAAGCTGGCTTACCGTCACTCGGGCTACCCGGGCGGTCTGACGGCCACCCCGATCGGTGAGGTCCTGGACAAGGACGCTCGCAAGGCGATCGAGAAGGCGGTGTGGGGCATGCTGCCGAAGAACAAGCTCGGCCGTCAGATGCTCAAGAAGCTGAAGGTCTACTCCGGCCCTGAGCACCCGCACGCCGCGCAGCAGGCCGTTCCGTTCGAGATCAAGCAGATCGCCCAGTGAGCCAGGACCAGGACATGACTGAGAACACCGTAGAGGTCGAGGAGACCTTCGAGACCGACGAGCAGGGCCTCGCCTACACCTCCGAGAGCGCCCCGTCCGCCGACACCCCTGAGCGCCCGGCGACCATCGCCCCGGCCGCCGCCACCGGCCGCCGCAAGGAGGCCGTCGCCCGCGTCCGGATCGTCCCGGGCACCGGCGCGTGGACCATCAACGGTCGCACCATCGAGGACTACTTCCCGAACAAGCTGCACCAGCAGGTCGCGAACGAGCCGTTCGTCGCGCTGCAGCTCGAGGGTCGCTTCGACGTGATCGCCCGCATCGACGGCGGCGGCATCGCCGGTCAGGCCGGCGCGCTGCGTCTCGGCGTGGCCCGTGCGCTGAACGACGTCGACGTCGAGGCCAACCGCCCGACCCTGAAGAAGGCCGGTCTGCTGACCCGCGACGCCCGCGTCGTGGAGCGGAAGAAGGCCGGTCTCAAGAAGGCCCGCAAGGCCTCGCAGTTCAGCAAGCGCTGATCGCCCTCGCGATCGCCTAGCATTGTTGGGGTGCCTCGGCTCGCCGAGGCACCCCGACTCATTTTTCGGGCGGGGGCCGACGTACGAAAGAAGGTCACACGGACGTGGCACGCCTTTTCGGCACTGACGGAGTTCGCGGTCTCGCGAACGGCGAGGTCCTCACCGCCTCGCTCGCCCAGAACCTGGCGACATCCGCGGCACTGGTCCTCACCGAGGAGCTTCGCGGCTCCGGCAGCGGACGCAAGCCGCTGGCGGTCATCGGCAACGACTCGCGCGTCTCGGGCCAGTTCCTGCAGGCGACGGTCGCCGGCGGTCTGGCCTCGGCCGGCTGCGACGTGATCGAGGTCGGCGTGCTGCCGACGCCTGGCGTCGCCTACCTGACCGCGGCCCTGCAGGCCGACCTCGGCGTGGTCATCTCGGCCTCGCACAACCCGATGCCCGACAACGGCATCAAGTTCCTCCAGCGTGGCGGGCACAAGCTCGACGACGTGCTCGAGGACCGGATCGAGGCCCACCTCGACGAGCCCTGGGACCGCCCGACCGGCGCGTCGGTGGGCCGGATCTCGTCCCACGACAACCCCGTGGAGACGTACGCGGCTCACCTGGTCTCCACGCTCGAGCGTCGTCTCGACGGGCTGACCGTCGTCGTGGACTGCGCCAACGGCGCGGCCGCGGCCGCCGGGCCCTTGGCCCTGGACCAGGCCGGCGCCAAGGTGATCGCGATCAACGACACCAACGACGGGCTCTCGATCAACGACGGCGTCGGCTCGACCCACCCGGAGATGCTGCAGAAGGCGGTCGTCGAGCACGGTGCCGACGTCGGCTTCGCCTGGGACGGCGACGCCGACCGCTGCCTGGCCGTCGACGCCGAGGGCAACCTGGTCGACGGCGACCAGCTCATCGCGGTCCTCGCCCTCGGGCTCCACGACACCGGCCGGCTCCCGGACGACACGGTGGTCGTCACCGTGATGAGCAACCTGGGCTTCGTGAAGGCGATGGACGCCGCCGGCGTCCGGGTGAAGCAGACCGCCGTGGGCGACCGCTACGTGCTCGAGGAGATGCGCCGCGGCGGTTACGCCATCGGTGGCGAGCAGTCCGGCCACATCATCATGAGCGAGCACGCCACCACCGGCGACGGCATCCTCACCGCGCTGCACGTCCTGCAGCGGATGACCCTCACCGGGCGTACCCTCGCCGACCTCGCCTCCGTCGTCACCCGGCTCCCGCAGGTCCTGCTCAACGTCAAAGGCGTCGACAAGGCCCGCTGCAAGACGGACTCCGGTCTCCTGGAGGCGGTCGCCGCGGAGGAGACGGCCCTCGCCGGCTCCGGCCGGATCCTGCTGCGTCCCTCCGGCACCGAGAACCTCGTACGCGTCATGGTCGAGGCTCCTACGCACCACGAGGCCGAGGCGTGCGCCGAGCGGCTCGCGGATGTGGTGCGGGCCCGGCTGGCACTCTGAATGGTCGTCTAGGTATGCAGCCGAACCTTCACTTCCCGGGCGGAACTCCGCACGGGAAGTGAAGGTTTCTGTGCATACCTAGACGAACCAACCGCCTAGATCTTCCGCAACCTCACATACCGCACCGAGTGGTCGCGGTCCTTCCGGAGCACCAGGGTGGCGCGGGAGCGGGTGGGGAGGACGTTCTCGCGGAGGTTGGGGCCGTTGATCTCGTTCCAGATCTCGGTGGCACGGGTGACGGCCTCGTCGTGCGACAGGGCCGCATATTTCGTGAAGTAGGACGATGGGTCGCGGAAGGCGGTCTCGCGCAGCCGGAGGAAGCGGTCGACGTACCACTGCTTGATGTCGCGCGACCCCGCATCGACGTAGACGGAGAAGTCGAAGAAGTCCGAGAGGGCCAGCGAGATGGTGCCGTCGGCGCGGACCCGGGAGGGCTGCAGGACGTTGAGCCCCTCGAGGATGACGATGTCGGGTTTCTTGACGGTCACGGTCTGGTCGGTGACGTCGTAGGTCAGATGTGAGTAGATCGGCGCGCGCACCTCGTCCTCGCCCGACTTGAGGTCGACGAGGAAGCGGAGCAGCGCCTTGCGGTCGTAGGACTCCGGGAAGCCCTTGCGCTCCATCAGGCCGCGCCGCTCGAGCTCGGCGTTGGGGTAGAGGAACCCGTCGGTGGTCACCAGGGCGACGTTGGGGTGCTCGGGCCAGTGGGCGAGCATCTGCTGGAGCACGCGTGCGGTGGTCGACTTGCCGACGGCGACGGACCCGGCGACGCCGATGACGAAGGGCGTACGCTCCGGCATCGTCTTGCCGAGGAACAGCTCCTGCTGGTCGTGGAGCTTGGCCGAGGCGCTCACGTAGAGGCTGAGCAGGCGGCTCAGCGGCAGGTAGACCTCCTCGACCTCCTTGAGGTCTATCTGGTCGCCCAGGCCACGCAGCGACTCGATCTCGGCCTCGGTCAGCGGACTCTCGGTCTCGGTCGCGAGCTCGGCCCACGCGCTACGGTCGAGCTCGACGTAGGGCGAGGAGCCGCGGTCATCGCCGTGTGGCCCGGGGTGTGACATGGCAACGATTGTTACGCACCGGCGCCGCCACTTCCTGATGGGGTCCACGAGCGCCGTAGGATCATCCGCCATGTGCGGCATCGTTGGGTACGTCGGAGACCGGTCGGCGCAGAGCGTCGTGATCGATGGCCTGCGGCGGTTGGAGTACCGCGGCTATGACTCGGCCGGAATCGCGTTGGTGGCCAGCGGAAAGCTGGCCGTGGACAAGAAGGCCGGCAAGCTCGCCAACCTGGAGAAGGCGATCGCGGACGCGCCCCTGCCAGCGGCGACGACCGGGATCGGCCACACCCGCTGGGCGACCCACGGCGGCCCGACCGACGGCAACGCCCACCCGCACGTCGGCCGCACCGGACGGGTCGCGGTCGTGCACAACGGGATCATCGAGAACTTCGCCGAGCTGCGGGCCTCGCTGGAGACCGACGGGCACGAGTTCGCCTCGCAGACCGACACCGAGGTGGCCGCGCACCTGCTCGAGCGCGAGGTCGTCGGCGGAGCCGACCTGACCATCGCGATGCAGAAGGTCTGCTCGGTCCTGGAGGGTGCCTTCACCTTCGTCGCGATCGATGCCGAGGACCCGTCCCGGGTCGTCGCCGCTCGGCGCAACAGCCCGCTCGTGGTCGGTCTGGGCGAGGGGGAGTCGTTCCTCGGCTCCGACGTCGCCGCCTTCATCGAGCACACCCGCGAGGCGATGGAGCTCGACCAGGACCAGGTCGTCACGATCACCCGCGAGGGCGCGACGGTCACCAACTTCGACGGCACGCCCGCCGAGGGCCGCCGCTTCCACGTCGACTGGGATCTGGCCGCCGCCGAGAAGGACGGCCACGACTGGTTCATGCGCAAGGAGATCCTCGAGCAGCCTCGTGCGGTTGCCGACTCGCTGCTGGGGCGGCGTACGCCTTCGGGGTCCCTCCACCTCGACGAGATGCGGCTCGACGACGACGAGCTGCGCGAGGTCACCAAGATCATCATCATCGCCGCGGGGACCTCGTTCTACGCGGGCATGGTCGCGAAGTACGCCATCGAGCACTGGTGCCGGATCTCGGTGGAGGTCGAGCTGGCGAGCGAGTTCCGCTATCGCGACCCGATCCTCGACAACTCCACCCTGGTGGTCGCGATCTCGCAGTCCGGCGAGACCGCCGACACCCTGCAGGCGATCCGGCACGCGCGCTCGCAGCGCTCCAAGGTGCTGGCGATCTGCAACACCAACGGCTCCACGATCCCGCGCGAGTCCGACGCGGTCATCTACACCCACGCCGGCCCGGAGATCGGGGTCGCCTCGACCAAGGGGTACGTCACCCAGCTGGTCGCCTGTTACCTGCTCGCGCTCTACCTGGCCCAGGTCAAGGGCACCATGTACGGCGACGAGATCGACGGCGTGATGACCCAGCTCGAGGCGATGCCCGACGCGGTCGCGAAGGTCTTGGAGACCGCACCGCAGGTCTACGAGCTGGCGCGTGAGTACGCCGACCGCCGGGCCTTCCTGTTCCTGGGCCGCCACGCCGGCTACCCGGTGGCGCTGGAGGGTGCGCTCAAGCTCAAGGAGCTCGCCTACCTGCACGCCGAGGGGTTCGCCGCCGGCGAGCTCAAGCACGGGCCGATCGCGCTGGTCGAGGAGGGCCTGCCGATCTGGTGCATCGTGCCCCCGCGCGGCCGCGACTTCCTCCACGACAAGATGCGCTCGGGGATCATGGAGGTGCGCGCCCGCGGCGCACGGACCATCGCCCTGGTCGAGGAGGGTGACGACTCGGTCGACTCGGTCTCCGACACGATCATCCGGCTGCCCAAGGTGCCGGTGCTCCTGCAGCCTCTCGTCGCGGTCGTGCCGATGCAGCTCTTCGCCTGCCAGTTGGCCACCGAGCTCGGCTACGACGTCGATCAGCCCCGCAACCTCGCCAAGTCCGTCACGGTCGAGTGAGATGCTGCGCTGATGGCCGTGATCGGAGTCGGGATCGACGTGTGCGACCTGGCGCGCTTCGAGGAGTCGCTGGAGCGTACGCCGCGGCTGCGTGAGCGCCTGTTCACCCCCGCGGAGGCGGGGAAGCCGATGGCCTCGCTGGCCGCCCGGTTCGCCGCGAAGGAGGCGCTCGCCAAGGCGCTCGGCGCGCCGCAGGGGATGGAGTGGCACGACGCCGAGGTGATCTCGGAGTCGTCGGGACAGCCCCGGTTCGAGCTACGCGGCACGGTGCTGGCGCAGGCCACGAAGCTCGGTGTCGCCACCGTCCACCTCTCGCTCTCCCACGACGCCGGGATCGCCTCGGCGATGGTCGTCCTGGAGGACTGACGGGCTTGTTCGAGCCCTTCGGCCCGGCCCCGGCAGCGCTTCGGCGCGTAGGCTGAGGTCATGCGGCGTGCGCACTCGGTGGAGCAGGTCAGAGCGGCAGAGAAGGCCTTGATGGGGAGGCTGCCAGAAGGCGCCCTGATGCAGCGCGCGGCGGCCGGGCTGGCCTACGCGGTCATCGATCATCTCGGTGGTGCCTACGGCCGTCGGGTCGTCCTGCTCGTCGGGAGTGGCGACAACGGCGGGGACGCGTTGTACGCCGGGGCGCTGCTCGCACGCCGCGGCGCGCGGGTCGAGGCGTGGTTGCTGTCGGATCGGGCGCATGCGGGTGGGGTCAGTGCCCTGAAGGCGGCAGGCGGGACGGTTTCCTCTGGGGTGGTCATCTCGACAAGCGCGACCACCGGTGCGGATGTCGTCGTCGACGGGATCGTGGGGATCGGTGGGAAGCCCGGGCTACGACCGGAGGCCGAGGCGGCGCTGGAGATGCTCGCGGGGGTCCCGGTGGTCGCCGTCGACACACCGAGCGGGGTCTGCGTCGACACCGGCGAGGTGGACGGCGCCCATGTTGACGCCGACCTGACGGTCACCTTCGGCACCTACAAGCCGTGTCATCTGCTCGACCCCGCGGCCTCGGCGTGCGGGAAGGTCCAGCTGGTCGACATCGGCCTCGACCTCCCGGCGCCGGCGATCGAGAGCCTCGAGGCGGCCGACGTGGCTGCGCTGATGCCTCGCCCGGCGCCGGACGTGCACAAGTACACCCGCGGCGTGGTCGGCCTACGGGTCGGCAGTGCCACCTATCCCGGCGCCGCGCTGCTCGCCGTCGCCGGTGCCAACACCGGGCTCGCCGGGATGGTCCGCTACGTCGGGACCGCCTCGGAGTGGGTCAAACGCCAGCATCCGGAGGTGGTCGGCGACGGGCAGGCCCAGGCCTGGGTGGTCGGCTCGGGCAGCGCCGACGGCGCCAACAGCGCGCTCGCGTTCGCGCGGGCCAGCGGCGTACCTCTGGTCATCGACGCCGACAGCCTCCGTCCATTGACGGGTCCTCTCGGCGTGCCCGCGATCCTGACCCCGCACGCGGGCGAGCTGGCGACGCTGATCCGGGAGGATCGCGCCGACATCGAAGCCCGTCCGCTGCACTACGCGCGGCTCGCGGCCCAGCGGTTCCACGCGGTGGTGCTGCTCAAGGGACGGCGCACCACGATCGCCTCGCCGGACCCCGACACGCCGGTACGGGTCAACACCACGGGCACCTCCTGGCTGGCCACCGCCGGCTCGGGCGACGTGCTCGGCGGGCTGATCGGCTCGCTCCTCGCCACGGGGCTCGCTCCCATCGACGCCGCGTCGGCCGGGGCCTGGCTGCACGGCGCGGCGGCCACGCTGGCGAGCGACGGCGGGCCGGTCACCGCGAGCGGCGTCGCCGCGGCGATACCCGCCGTTATCCGATCCCTTCCTGCTGTCTCTAGTTAGCAGGAACTATCCTTGACACCATGTCACCGAGCCCAGCGCCTCGGGCTCAGCTTCGGCGAGCCGAGATCGTCATCGACCTCGCCGCGATCCGACACAACGTCTCGCGGCTCAAGGAGCATCTCCGTACGCCGATCATGACGGTGGTGAAGGCCGACGGCTATGGGCACGGCCTGGTCGAGGCCGGACGGGCCGCTCGCGAGGGCGGAGCCGACTGGCTCGGCGTGGCCTCGGCCGACGAGGCGCTCACGCTGCGCGCGGCCGGCGACGAGGGTCGGCTGCTGGCGTGGCTGATCATGCCGAGCGAGCCCGCCGAGGAGCTCGTGGCCGGGGACATCGACGTCACCGCCTACACCACCGCCGACCTGGAGAAGTTCGCCGCCGCCGGCGACGCCCTGGGCCGTGCGCCGCGGGTGCAGCTCAAGGTCGACACCGGGCTGTCCCGGGGTGGTGCCGCCTTCGCCGACTGGGGCAACCTGGTCGCGCGGGCGCGGACCCTGGAGGCCGAGGGGGCGATCCGCGTGACCGGCATCTGGTCGCACTTCAGCTCCAGCGAGAACACCGCCGACCCGGCCAGCGCCCTCCAGGAGAAGGTCTTCGGTGAGGCGCTCGCGGTCGCCGAGGAGGCCGGCCTGCGGCCCGAGGTGCGCCACCTCGCCAACTCCGCGGGAGCGCTGCTGCGGCCCAGCGCACGGCTCGACCTGGTGCGGGTCGGGATCGCGACGTACGGCATCGACCCGGCGCCGGGCGTCGAGGGATCGCCGTGGGACGAGCTCGGACTCGTCCCCGCGATGACCGTGCGCGCCGAGCTGGCGCTGGTGAAGCGGATCGAGGCCGGTGCGGGCGTCTCCTACAACCACACCTGGGTGGCCGAGGAGCCGACGACCGTCGGGTTGATCCCGGTCGGCTATGCCGAGGGCATCCAGCGGCGTGCCGGGAATCGCGCGTCGGTGTGGGTGGACGGGGTGCGGCGCCCCGTACGAGGCACCATCTGCATGGACCAGATCGTGGTCGATCTCGGCGACGCCGCGGTCGAACCCGGTGCCGAGGTGGTCCTGTGGGGCACCGGAGCCGATGGCGAGCCGACCGCCCAGGACTGGGCTGAGGCGAGCGAGACCATCGCCTACGAGGTCGTCACCAGGATCGGAGGACGGATGAAGCGGCGTTACGTCGACACCGAGCAGGGAGGCGACCAATGAGCATCGCAACACGGATCGGTCAGATCGCGGCAGGGACGCTGGGAGCGGCAGCGGTCGCTGCGGCGGCCCGCGGCGCGGTGGTGGTCAAGAAGCGCCGCCGCGCGATCGAGGAGCGCCCCGAGGACAAGACCCCGCTCGGTACGCTGCGGTCCTGTCCGGTCACCGTGGTGACCTCCGACGGCGTACCTCTCCATGTGGAGATCGACGAGGTCGACTCGGCTCACCCCAACGGTGGCGCGAGCGAGGTGACGCTCGTCTTCGTCCACGGCTACTGCCTCAACCTCGACTGCTGGCACTTCCAGCGCGCCGCCTACCGGGGTCTGGTGCGGTCGGTCTTCTACGACCAGCGCAGCCACGGCCGCAGCGGCCGGTCCTCGCTCGGCAACGCCACCATCGACCAGCTCGGAGACGATCTGCTCCGGGTGCTGGACGCGGTCGTGCCGGAGGGTCCGGTGATCCTGATCGGCCACTCGATGGGCGGGATGACGATCGCCGCGCTCGCCGAGGACCACCCCGAGCTGTTCGCTCCCTACGACGAGGGTGGCCGCATCATCGGTGCCGCCCTGATCTCGACGACCGCCGGTGGTCTGGACCCGAGCCGGCTGCTGATCCCGGTGCTCCCGGCCAAGCTGTCCGGCGGGATCGCCAACAGCACCATGCGCACACTGGCCCGAGGGCACGGGATCGTCGACCGGTTCCGGGCCATGGGGTCCTCGGTGGCGACCGTCTTCACCGACGTGTTCGCCTTCGGGGACGAGGTGCCCGAGGCGTACGTCGAGTTCGTCGACGGGCTGCTCTCGCAGACCCCGTTCGAGGTGGTCGCGGAGTTCTTCCCGAGCTTCCGTGCGCTGGACAAGTTCTCGAGCGTCGCCGCGATGGGACGGGTGCCGACCACGATCATCTGCGGCACCGCCGACCGGCTCACCGCCGTCGGTCACAGCCGCAAGCTGCACTCCTACATCCCCGGCTCGCGGCTGGTCGAGTGTGAGAAGGCCGGACACATGGTCATCCTCGAGCGGCATGGTCAGGTCAACGCCGAGCTCGACCAGCTGCTCGCCTCGGCCACCCGGGATGCGGCATCGGCATGACGCTCGTCTTCGAGCGGGTCGGGGCGGAGGCCGCGGCCGAGGTGCTCGGTATCGTCCGTACGGCCTTCTCCGCCCGCCCGCCCCTGGACCCGCCCGCCGATGCGCTCGGGGAGACCGAGGGGTCGATGAAGGAGCGCCTCTCCGGCTTCGGAGGCGTCCTGGCGCGATTGGACGGGGTCGGGGTCGGGACCGTCGTGATGGATCCCGCCGACTCGACCATGTGGCTGCGTCGTTTCGCTGTTCTGCCTGATCAGCAGGGCCATGGCGTGGCGCACAAGATGGTGACGTACGCCGCCGGGCTGGCGCGGTCGGAGGGCTTCGGCGATCTCGCTGTGATCGCTCGTGAAGAGCTCCCCGAGACGCTGCGGTTCTGGGAGCGGCAGGGCTTTCGCGAGATCTCGCGTGAAGCGCCCGCGGTGCGGTTGCATCGTCCGCTGAACGAGCATGTCGTCGAGGCGCTCGACCCCGGCGCGATGTTCGAGCTGGGTCGGCGGGTGTCCGGTCTGCTCGCCGCCGGCGACGTACTCGTACTCTCCGGCGGCCTCGGCGCCGGCAAGACCACCTTCACCAAGGGCCTCGGGGCGGGGCTGGGGGTGCGTGGTGAGATCACCTCGCCGACCTTCGTGATCGCCCGGGTGCACCCTTCGACGGTCGGCGGTCCGGAGCTCGTCCACGTCGACGCCTATCGGTTGGGTGGGATCGACGAGCTCGACGATCTCGACCTGGACACCGATCTCGACGACGCGGTGACCGTCGTCGAGTGGGGCGAGGGCCTGGCCGAGGGGCTCTCCGAGTCGCGGCTGGAGATCCGGATCGTCCGCGCCGAGGCCGACGAGGCTCCGCTGGATCTGGTCGAGGCGCCTGACGGCGCCGATCCTCGGCGTGTGGAGATCGTTCCCGTCGGGGCCCGCTGGCGTGGCGTGGACCTGAGCGCGCTCTAGGGTGTGAGTCGTGCTCCTCGCCTTTGACACCGCAACGCCCCAGGTCACCGTGGCGCTCCACGACGGTGACGACGTCGTCGCCGAGCTCGCCTCCGACCGGACCATGAAGCACGGTGAGCAGCTCGCGCCGCTGATCGCCGATGTCATGGCGGCGGCCGGGATCGTACGCCAGGATCTGACCGCCATCGCCGTGGGCGCCGGACCGGGGCCGTTCACCGGTCTCCGGGTCGGGTTGGTCACCGCTCGGACGCTCGGGTTCGCGCTGGAGATCCCGGTCTATGCGGCCTGCACCTTGGACGTGCTGGCGGTGGAGGCGGTGGAGTCCGGCGTGGTCTCGACAAGCTCGACCACGAGGGACATCGAGGGCGGGTTCTTCGTGGCGACCGATGCGCGGCGCAAGGAGGTCTACCTGGCGTCCTACGACTCCGACGGCGTACGCCTCGAGGGACCGTTCGTCGCCCGGCCGGCCGAGGTCGCCACCTCGATGCCGGTGGTCGGTGAGGGGGCGCTGCTCTATCCCGACGCGTTCCCGACACCGGTCGGCCCGGTGCGCCCGTCCGCCGCGTGGCTGGCGCGGGCGGTTGCCGAGGAGCGGGTCGAGCTGATGGACCCCGAGCCGCTCTACCTGCGCCGGCCGGATGCGGTGGAGCAGGCTGCCCAGAAGAAGGTCCAGAGGAAGGTCCAGAAGAAGGTCTCGCAATGATCGTGCGCTCGGCCGGCCCGGACGATGTCCACGCGATCGCCGACCTCGAGGTCGAGGCGTTCCCTGACGACGCCTGGACGCCCGAGTACCTGCAGGTGGCGATCGACGGCAAGATGCCCACGGTCCGGATCCTGGTCGCGGTCGATGATGCTGGGACGGTTGTCGGGCATGCGCTGGTGAGCGTCGTCTATGAGATCGCCGAGCTCCAGCGGATCGCGATTGCGGCTGACCATCGGCGCCGGGGGATCGGCCACGTGCTCCTGCAGGCCTGCGTCGAGCTGGCCCGAGCCGAGCAGGCAGAGCGGGTGCTGCTCGAGGTGCGCGAGGACAACACCGCAGCCCTCCCCTTCTATGACCGAGCCGGTTTCGTCGAGATCGACCGCCGCGAGCGCTACTACCGCGACGGGGCCACCGGGATCGTGCTGGCGCTGGAACTGGTCTGACCTGCGGGTTCAGTCCCGGGTTCAGTGGCCTGTGGATAACTTTCGGCAGAGTTTTCCGATTCGTGGTCTGCTGGCGCCATGGTTCCGTTCGCTCATGACCCCATCACCCTGGAAGCCGGCGTGGGGCTGGCTCGCGCCATCAGCCTGCACGGAATGCGGACGCCTTCGCTCAAGGAGATCGGCGAAGCGATGGGTGCCAGCGTCCCGACAGTCCATCGATGGCTGGGTGGCGGCCAGCAGCGGCTCGCTCGGGTGGTGGGAGGGCACCTGGGGACAATCATCGACGTCATGCGTGACCGCACCGCTGCGCGGGGCGCGGCAGGCTTCATGCCGTGTCGAGACATCGAGTTGTTCCCGATCAGAACGCTCTTGGCGTTCGAGGAGATCGGCCGCTCCGACGACTCCGTGGCCGAACAGGTCGCCGAGGCTTGGCGCGATCTGCGCGTGATTCTCGGCAACACGATCAGGCGATCGGACGTCGGACGGGAGGCCGTTGTTCTTCGCGGGCTCTGGGCGAGCATCTGCGACGGTCATGCTCCGATGACTCTCGACGACGCCCGTCAGATCTGGGCCGCGGAGGTTGCTTCTCGACAGGTCGCTCCTCGACAGGAGGGTGGCCGCGTGTGAAAGAAATGTTTCTTTCACGGGGGAGAGGGACGTTGGGTTCAGGTCGGGGTCGGGCGGACCGGGTGGGCGGCTGACGATCCCACAGATGACCTCCTCCCGCGCGTGAAAGAAACTTTTCTTTCACTGGAGAGGACCGGTACCCCCCAGGGGGACCGATTCATGGCGATCCAAGGTGAACACGGCAGAATGCACCCATGGCCGATGAACCGCTTGTGCTCGGGATCGAGACGTCGTGCGATGAGACCGGGATCGGTGTCGTGCGCGGTCACACGCTGCTGGCCGACGCGGTGGCGAGCAGCGTCGAGGAGCATGCTCGCTTCGGTGGGGTCGTGCCGGAGGTTGCCAGTCGGGCGCACCTGGAAGCGATGGTGCCGACGATCGAGCGTGCCTGCCAGGAGTCGGGCATCAAGCTGAACGACGTCGACGCGATCGCCGTCACCGCCGGTCCTGGGCTCGCCGGCGCCCTGCTGGTCGGGGTGGCCGCGGCCAAGGCCCTCGCCCTCGGGCTCGACAAGCCGATCTACGGGGTCAACCACCTGGCCTCGCACGTCGCGGTCGACCAGCTGCAGCACGGTCCGCTTCCCGAGCCGTGCGTGGCCATGCTCGTCTCCGGCGGCCACTCCAGTCTGCTCAAGGTCACCGACATCACCGAAGGCGTCGACCCGATGGGCGCGACGATCGACGACGCCGCGGGGGAGGCCTTCGACAAGGTCGCCCGTCTGCTCGGCCTGGGCTTCCCGGGTGGTCCGGTGATCGACAGGACCGCCACGTCGGGCAGCTCGATCGCGATCGACTTCCCCCGTGGGCTGACCAGCCGCCGCGACCTGGAGCGACACCGCTTCGACTTCTCCTTCTCCGGCCTCAAGACCGCGGTCGCCCGCTGGATCGAGGCCAAGGAGCGCAGCGGCGAACCGGTACCGGTCGCCGACGTGGCAGCCAGCTTTCAGGAGGCTGTGGTCGACGTGCTGGTGCGGAAGGCCCTCGACGCGGCCTCCTCCGAAGGCATCGAGGACATCATCATCGGCGGCGGGGTCGCCGCGAACAGCCGGCTCCGGGTCCTCGCCGAGGAGCGGGCCACCAAGCTCGGCATCCGGGTCCGGGTCCCGCGCCCGGGCCTGTGCACCGACAACGGCGCGATGGTGGCGGCTCTGGGGGCGGAGATGGTGGCCAGGGGACGTACGCCCTCGGCCCTGGATCTGCCGGCCGATTCCTCCCAGCCGATCACGACCGTCCTGGTCTGACCCTCAGAAGGGTCGCACCAACAGGCACGTCCCCTCGCCGGCAACTCTGGTGAGCACGATCGTCGCCTCGGCCGAGCCCGACAGTGCGAGCCGCTTGCGAAGCTGCTCGGGCACGATCTGGACGCCGCGCTTCTTGATCGTCAACTTCCCGATGCCACGCTCGCGGAGCGCCGCCTTGAGCTGCTTCTCCCGGTAGGGGAGCTCCTCGAGCACCTGGTACCCGCGGGCGAAGGGTGTCTCGAAGGAGGCGGAGGAGGTGACGTACGCGATGTGCTCGTCGACCAGATGGCCCTGCACCCCGGCGGCGACGGCGGTGACCAGCCCGGCACGGATCACGGCGCCATCGGGCTCGTAGAGGAACTCGGCGACCGCGCCGACCTCGCCGCCCGGGTCGTCCTCGGAGGTGAGTGTCGCCAGCCCCCGCTCTCCGATCACGGTGGCACGGCGATGCGTGCTGGCCAACGAGCCCGACCACAGTGCGGCCTCCTTGACCTCGCCGCGGTCGCTGACCCACTCGGCCTCGACCCCACCGGGGATGAGATCGTGCGGGATCCCGGGCGCGACCTTCACGCAGGCATCGCGCTCGAAGAGCGTCTCGACCCATGACCACGGCGGGGTCCACCCCTCGGCGGAGAAGACCCGGCCCTTGGCACCGCGCCGTGCCGGATCGGCGTAGGCCACGTCGAAAGGGGAGTGGTCGACACCGGTCGCGTCGGCGACGGTGACCGCGCCGGGCAGCCCGAGAGCATCGAGATTCGCCTGGGCGACGGCGACCCGCTCCGGATCGTGGTCGACCCCGGCCGCGGTGAGCCCGGCGCGGGAGGAGGCGATCAGGTCGCCGCCGATCCCGCAGCCGAGGTCGATGACGCTCGCCGCGTCGAAGGCCCGCAGCCGCGCTGCCCGGTGGTGCGCGACAGCAAGACGGGTGGCCTGCTCGAGGCCGTCGGGGGTGAAGTACATCTTCGGCGCCAGGTCGCCGAACTTGGCAGCTGCCTTCCGGCGCAGGTCGACCTGGGTCATCACCGCGGCCACGCGCTCGGCGCTCTCGTCCTTGCGCAGCGCGGTCTGCACCGCCAAGGCCGAGCCGGACGACTCCATCTCGGTGGCCCGCGCCAGCAGCCGTTGCCCGTCGTCGGTCAGCAACCAGGCGAAGGCATCGAGATCCATGTAGCCGATCCTCTCAGGCGCACTTCCGGACGCGGCAAACTCCATTACCCCGCCGGGTGTTTATGTAGGATCCGCCGAGTGCGTAGATCCCCCCGCATGGCCCTGCCGATCCTCTGGGCGGCCGGGGCCGTCCTGACTCTGCTGTCGCTGACGCTTGCGCTGCCCGCGTCGGCCGACACCGCGACCCCGGTGAGCCAATGCTCATCCGGGGACCGCTCGTACACCTCAGTGGGTGCCACATCCGCCACCGCGACGGCGCCCGAGGGCTACCGGATCGCGTCGTTCTGCGTGGTCGGACGCGGAAACGCCGGCGCCGAGAGGCACACGCTCGCCACGCCGCGGCGGACCACGGTCGTCAGTCACAGCAGCGGCAAGCAGCTGGAGAGCTACTCCGTGACGTACGTGAAGACCCCGGTCGCCAGCGAGCCCGAACCGGACCAGAAGACCACGGCGCCAAGGGAGGAACCGACGGCAGACGTCACCGCGGACGCACCGGAAGAGAAGGCGGAGCCGAGCAGCTCGGCCGCGACCGAGAAGTCCCTGGCCCCGGGAGAGTCGTCGTCTCTGGGGCGCCTGCCCACCGATGGTGAGGAGCTCCGGGTCACCACTTTTGAGGAAAGGGACGAACGCGAGGACCGCTGGTCCCTCCTGGTCGTCGGAGGCATCATCGTCGTGGGGCTGGTGGCTGGCGCGATCGCGCTGACGGTGAGACTCCCCGGACAGCGATAACCGGGCCTTGCTGGCACTCATTGTGGCCGAGTGCTAACGTCTGCATTGGCACTCTCCCCTTGAGTGTGCCAGCGCTTGCGAGCCGGGTGCGACCCCCGCGACGGCGTACGCGGCAATGTCGCAAGCACAGACGTAGCAACACCCACCCAGAATCATCTGACTCCATAGAAGAAATGGGGAGGTCGACACAGTGTCGGTCAACATCAAGCCGCTCGAGGACCGCATCGTCGTGAAGGCCGTCGAGGCCGAGCAGACCACCGCCTCGGGCCTGGTCATCCCGGACACGGCCAAGGAGAAGCCCCAGGAGGGCGAGGTCCTGGCCCTCGGTCCGGGTCGTATCGACGACAAGGGCAACCGCGTCCCGCTCGACGTCGCCGTGGGCGACAAGGTCATCTACAGCAAGTACGGCGGCACCGAGGTGAAGTACGCCGGCGAGGAGTACCTCATCCTGTCGGCCCGCGACATCCTCGCGGTCATCGCCTGACGTCATCCGTCTCGCAAAGCGCGGCCGGGCCGGGCGGGGTATATGTCCCGGCGGCCTCGGCCGCGCACTGCGTACTAGGGAGTAAACACTAATGCCGAAGATCCTGGAGTTCGACGAGAACGCCCGCCGCGCCCTCGAGCGTGGCGTCGACGCCCTCGCCAACGCCGTCAAGGTGACGCTGGGCCCCAAGGGCCGCTACGTCGTCCTCGACAAGAAGTGGGGCGCCCCGACCATCACCAACGACGGTGTCACCGTCGCCCGTGAGGTCGAGCTGGACGACCCGTTCGAGAACCTTGGTGCTCAGCTCACCAAGGAGGTCGCGACCAAGACCAACGACATCGCTGGTGACGGCACGACCACCGCGACCGTCCTCGCCCAGGCGATGGTCCACGAGGGCCTGCGCGCGGTTGCCGCCGGCGCCAACCCGATGAGCCTCAAGCGCGGTATGGACGCCGCTGCCGCCGCCGTCGGCGATGCGCTGCGTGCCGCCGCCCGTGAGGTCGTCGACGAGTCCGACATGGCCTCGGTCGCCACCATCTCCTCCCGCGACGCGAAGATCGGCGAGATCCTCGCCGAGGCCTTCGCCAAGGTGGGCAAGGACGGTGTCATCACCGTCGAGGAGTCCAACACCACCGGCACCGAGCTCGAGTTCACCGAGGGCATGCAGTTCGACAAGGGCTACATCTCTCAGTACTTCGTGACCGACCAGGAGCGGATGGAGGCCGTCATCGACGACCCGCTGATCCTGCTCGTCCAGGGCAAGATCAGCTCCATCCAGGAGCTCCTGCCGCTGCTGGAGAAGGTCATCGCCGCCGGCAAGCCGCTGTTCATCATCGCCGAGGACGTCGAGGGCGAAGCCCTCTCGACCCTGGTCGTGAACAAGATCAAGGGCACCTTCAACGCGACCGCCGTCAAGGCGCCCGCGTTCGGTGACCGCCGCAAGGCCATGCTGCAGGACATCGCGATCCTGACCGGTGCGCAGGTCGTCGCCGAGGAGGTCGGCCTCAAGCTCGACCAGGTCGGCCTCGAGGTGCTCGGCACCGCTCGCCGCGTGACGGTGTCGAAGGACAACACGACCATCGTCGAGGGTGGCGGCGACGCCGCTGCCGTCGAGGGCCGCGTCGCCGAGCTCAAGTCCGAGATCGAGCGCACCGACTCCGACTGGGACCGCGAGAAGCTCCAGGAGCGCCTCGCCAAGCTCGCCGGTGGCGTCTGCGTGATCAAGGTCGGCGCTCACACCGAGGTGGAGCTCAAGGAGAAGAAGCACCGCATCGAGGACGCTGTCTCCGCGACTCGCGCCGCCATCGAGGAGGGCATCGTCCCCGGCGGTGGTTCCGCGCTGATCCACGCCGTCTCCGTCCTGGAGAAGGACCTCGGCCTCGAGGGCGACGAGGCGGTCGGCGTACGCGTCGTCCGCAAGGCCGCCGACGAGCCGCTGCGCTGGATCGCCGAGAACGGTGGCGAGAACGGCTACGTCATCACCACCAAGGTCCGCGACCTCGGCGTCGGCCAGGGTTACAACGCCGCCACCGGCGAGTACGGCGACCTGGTTGCCCAGGGCGTCATCGACCCGGTCAAGGTGACCCGCTCCGCGCTCATCAACGCCACCTCGATCGCGGGCATGCTGCTCACGACCGAGACCCTGGTCGTCGACAAGCCGGAAGAGGACGACGCGCCCGCGGCCGGTCACGGTCACGGCCACGGCCACTGATCCTCGCTCGACCGAGCAACCGGAGGCCCGGTGTCACCCAGTGACACCGGGCCTCCGTGTGTCGACAACCCCCGCCGATCGCGATAGACATCGCTCATGAGATCTCGGGGGCTGTGGGTTCTGGCGTTGCTGATGCCGCTGATCGTCGGATGCGGCACAAGCGGTGACGGTAACGGTGATAGCGACGATCCGCCGACCACGTTGGGGCAGCTCATCCCCGCGGGTGCGGAGCACGTGAGCTTTCAGGGACGCCCGGTCGAGATCACCCGCCCGGGCCTGCGTTACACCGTGCTGGTGAGCTCGCCGTTCAAGCGGCTCGGCGAGTATCGAGCCGAGGATCTCGGCGTCGCCCCCGAGGCGCCGGACGGCGCCGCTTTCATCACGGTGACCTGGACCATCCACGGTACGCCGGGCGACGTCTTCGCGATGGAGCTGGACGAGACGCCGGACGAGTCCCTGGCCCTGGTGATCGACGGTGAGCCGACGACGATTGCCGACCTGGCGGCGTGGCACAAGGCCCTGGGTCCCGGCGGGGAGGATGTTCCTGGGGGCTACTACCTGGTCGTGCCGGAGGACACCGGACTCCAAGACATCGGGGTCAGTCTGGAGTTCGACGGGCACACCGAGGCGGTTGACGACCTGATCCTGGGGCTCGGCACCGACGGGCCGAACATGACCTTGGAGACAGCCGTCCCGCGGATATCCTCACAGGAGTGCCCCGAGCAGAAGGACAGCACGGTGGACGGCGCCAAGGCGCGCACCTGGCTCAACTGCGCTCTCAAGGTGAGCTCGGGACTGCCGTACCACCGTGAGCTCGGCTGGCCGGGCAAGGATCGTGCCTGGCTGGTCGTCGAGGTCAGTCTGCAGACCAGCAGTCGGACGTGGGGCTCCGGCAGCTCGACGACCGGCTATGAGACCGGGCCTGGGGCGGCGACGATCACCCTGGACGGCGCCAAGCCCACCAAGACGTTGGAGGTCGAGGAGAAGTCGGCGTCGTGGGACGACGTGACCAAAGCGAAGGTCGCCTTCGAGGTGGGCTGGAGCTTCAGGGGCGGAGACCTGCGGATCAAGCGCGTCTATGACGGGGCCAAGGAGGATCCGGATGATCCCGGACCCCGATCCCTGCGCACGGTCTACGACCAGACCGTCAGGGTCAGCTGACTTCAGCTGACTTCAGCGGATGGTGAGGTCGGCGAGGTCGGCGTCGTCCGAGAGCACATTCATGTCCACGTACGCCTCGTCCTCACTGCCGACGCCATCGAGCCGATCCCGGTTGGAGTACTGCCAGACGGTCCAGGAACGTCCGTCGGGCACTCGGGGCGTCCAGGCGACGGAGCGAAACCAGATCGGGTTGTCGGGGTAGAGGTCGACCAGATAGGCGCGATAGGCCGACGGGGTGGTGTAGATGACCGGCGCGATCCCGTAGTGCGCCTCGAGCGTGGACAACAGCGGGTCGAGGATGGCGCGGACCTCGGTGGCGGGCGGCAGATTCCCCTTGAAGGATCCGTAGGGCTCCAGGTCGACGACCGGGGCGAGCGTGCCGGGGACCCGGGGCACCGTGGCAATCATGTTGTGCGCCTGGTCGGAGCCCGGGCTCTCGAAGCTCATGAAATGGTAGGCGCCGGTGGCGATCCCGGCGCGCTGCGCCTGGGCCCAGTTGGCGGCGAATCGTGAGTCGACGTGGGAGGAACCCTCGGTCGCCTTGATCCAGGCGAAGTCGATGTCCTGCTCGGCGACCCGCGGCCAGTCGACGGTGCCGTTGTGGTGGGAGACGTCGATGCCGCGTACGTCGTACTTCGCCGCGAACAGGCGGGTCGGCATCACGACGCCGGTGTAGACCAGCGCGGTCATGATCAGGGCGAGGCAGGCGAGGACTGCGGAGCTGATCTGCACCTGTCGACGGCGGGTGGGGGTGAGGGGCACCCGCCGCAACGTACCCGGTCTCACAGTTCCGCGAGCAGCTTCTCCATGATCTCGATCTCCACCGACTGCGTCGTCTCGATGTCCGTCGCCATCTCGATCGCCAGCGCGTCGCCGCCCTTGGACGCCATCGGCTCAGCCATCTCCAGGGCGCCCTGGTGGTGCTGGATCATCCCGGTCAGGAAGAGCCGGTCGAACTCCTCGCCACGGGCCTCGCCGAGTGCGGTCATCTGTTCGGGGGTGAGCATGCCGGCCATGGTGTGCGGGGGATCCGAGGCCCGGGGCACCCTCAGTCCGCGCAGGTCGAGCCAGCCGCTCATCGCCACGATCTCGGGTCCCTGGGCCGCCTCGATCCGCTTGGCCAGGGACACGACCTCGGGGTGGACGGCGTGCTCCCGCGCCAGTCGGGTCATCTCCAGCGCCTGGGCGTGGTGGGGGATCATCATCGTCACGAAGTCGGCGTCGGTCTGGGTCCACTCGTCCGTGCCGGCGGGCGAAGGCGAGACGGTCCGCGCGGGCTCGCCGGGTGCACCGCCCTGCACCACCGGCGCCGACTGGGTGGCCGCCTCCGGGCCGGGTGAGGGCGAGCCGTGGGAGGCGTGCGCGTCGTGCGAGGAGCCCCCGCACCCGCCGAGCGAGATCGCCGCGATCACGACGACCGAGATGACACCGAGTCGCCTGGACATGTGTCTCCTTCCGAGATGCCGCAGGGAGGAACAATTTATTCACATTCCATGCCGGCCATGTACGACTTTTACTAAAGTTGAGAGGTCATGCCCGTGCCACCCCACGGCGGCCGACTCGGAAGGCTTGCGATCATGAGGCTTAGACGACCTACCCAATACCTGGCCCCCATCGCGGCGGTCCTGGTTGTCGCAGGAGGGCTGGCCGTCGCCGCCCCGTCCTCCGCAGACGAGTCCCACACCCACGGCACCGAGACCGACTCGAGTCAGACGACTCCGGCTCCCGAGGCCCAGACGAGCTGCACGGCCGAAGAGAAGCAGGCGATCACCAAGCTCGGTGACAACTTCGCCTCCGCCTGCGTCGCCGGCAACGACCTCGCCCAGCTGGGCGCCAACAATCCCGTGGTGCCCGCCGGCGAGTCCGACGGCACACCCAACATGCACCTGATCGCCAACATCCCCAAGTCGGGTGCCTTCACCCCCGCCAACGCCCTCAACAGCGACCTCGCCTTCCAGGGCAACTACGCCTTCGCAGGAAACTACAACGGGTTCAACGTCATCGACATCAAGAACCCGGCCAGCCCACGGCTCGTGAAGCAGTACGTCTGCCCCGGGTCCCAGAACGACATCTCCGTCTACGGCGACCTGCTGGTCCTCTCCGTCGACTCCAGCCGCAGCAACAACACCTGCGACAACGTGGCGCAGTCGGCCGCGATCAAGGAGTCGTGGGAAGGCCTCCGCGTCTTCGACATCAGCAACCCGAGAGACCCGGAGTACGTCGCGGCGGTCGAGACCAAGTGCGGCTCCCACACCCACTCGCTGGCACCGAGCAAGGACGGGCGGGCGGTCTATGCGTACGTCTCCTCCTACGGGCCGCGCCTCGAATACCCCGACTGCCAGCCCCCGCACGACAAGATCAGCATCGTGAAGATCCCGAAGCGGGCGCCTGAGCAGGCCGCGGTGGTCAACGAGCCGGTGCTGTTCCCCGACGGCGGCTACACCAACACCGCCGGCTGCCACGACATCACCACCTACCCGTCCAAGGACATCGCCGCCGGCGCCTGCATGGGCGACGGCATCCTGATGGACATCTCCGACCGCGAGAACCCCGTGGTGACCGAGCAGGTCACCGACACCGAGAACTTCGCGTTCTGGCACTCGGCCACCTTCAACAACACCGGCACCAAGGTCGTCTTCACCGACGAGCTCGGTGGCGGCGGTGCGCCGACCTGCAACCCGGAGACCGGGATGGAGAAGGGCGCCAACGGCATCTACGACATCGAGGACGGACAGCTCGTCTTCAAGTCCTACTACAAGATGCCGCGCACCCAGTCCAACACCGAGAACTGCGTCGCCCACAACGGCTCGCTGATCCCGGTCAAGGGCAAGGACATCATGGTCCAGGCCTGGTATCAGGGCGGTGTGTCGGTCTACGACTTCACCGACTCGGCCAACCCGAAGGAGATCGCCTGGTTCGACCGCGGCCCGTTCGAGGACACCTCGACGATCGCAGGCCCCTGGTCGACCTACTACTACAACGGCTACATCTACTCCAACGAGATCCAGCGCGGCTTCGACGTCTTCGACCTGCGTGACCCGCGGGTCGCCTCGGCGAAGAAGGTGCGGTTCGACGAGCTGAACGTCCAGGCTCAGCCCTCCTACTGAGCAGAGCCGAGTCGGCGCATCTTGCCGTACAAGTGGCGCCGACTCGGTGATTTCAGGCAATGACCAGCTGATCGCAACCTCCCGGTCACCAGGAGACGCCATGGTTCACCGCGATGACCGAGACCGTTGCTGCCGACCGGACCAGCCGGGCGTACGCGGCCCGGCTGACCAGACGCGGCCTGCTCGAGTGGCTGGCGGCAGGCGTGCTCGTCCTCCTTCTCCTCAGGTTCCTGCTGAGCCTGTCGAGGAACGAGAACCTGCTCCCGGGCGAGGTCGTCCACCATCTGCTCCATCCGGACGTCCTCGCCGGGGTGTGGCTCACGATCCGGCTGACCGCACTGGTCTTCGCGGTGGCCTCGGCGATCGGACTCGTCGTGATCAGGATGGAGAGGTCGGGCAACCCGTTGCTGGGCGGGATCGCGGCTGCGTACGTCTGGGTCTTCGGCAGCATCCCGGTGCTCGTCCAGCTCCTGCTGTGGAGCAACGTCGCGCTGGTCTTCCCCGACATCACCTTCGGGATCCCCGGGGTGCACATCGATGCGATGCGGTTGGTCGCGCCGGTCCACGCGGCGATCGTGGGACTGGCTCTGGCGCTGGGAGCGTACGCAGCCAGGGCTCTCCACGAGGACGACCGGCTCGCCGCCTCGGGCGACATCCTGGTGACGACGCTGCAGGCGACCAGCCTGGTCTCGGTGCTCTCGATCACCGACCTGCTCGGGGTCGTTCAGGCGCTCGAGGAGCGCAACCACCTGATCATCCCGCTGCTGATCGTGGCCTCGATGTGGTACCTCGTCCTGGTCACCGCGGCGCGCGGTGCGATCCGCCTGGCCCGGCTCGCACGGGGGAGGGGTCAGGCACACGGCCGGTGAAACCGAGGGTAAAAGTCGGCGACCATTGCAAGACCTGGCAACGCATGTCTTTGTAGAGTGCGGCGCGTGACTTTCGAGCAGGCCTGGCAGCGATGGCGCGATGAGCGGGAGGCCGAGCTGAGAAGTCCCGAAGGTTTCCTGGCGATCACCGGCCTGCACTGGCTGGGCCCGAGGCCGCAGCGCTTCTCCGGGATCCCGGGTGTCTGGTCGAACGGTCCGGATGGCGCCGTCGTCGAGCTCGGCGAAGGCGAGTGGCTCGAGCTCGGCGGGGTCACCCTCGCCGGTCGTCACGTCTTCGGCCACGTCGATCCCATCGGTGTGATCGCCACCTTCGACGCCGGCACGGTCGAGGTCGCCGACCGTTTCGGCACCCCGGTGCTCCGGCCGCGGCAGCCCGACGGTCCCTTCCTGCGCGACTACACCGGCACCCCGACGTACGATCCGGACCCGTCCTGGCAGGTCAAAGCCACCTACACCGCTTACCAGACGAGTCGCCCGATCTCGGTCGGCTCCGTGGTCGTAGGTCGCTCGACCATCATCGACGCCGTGGGGGAGGTCGCGTTCGAGGTGGGCGGACGCTCGCAGCGGCTGATCGCCTTCGACGGCGGCGACGAGGAGCTGTGGCTGCTGTTCACCGACGAGACCAGCGGGGTCACGACCTACGCAGCCTGCCGCCAGCTCGACGTGCGGCGTCCGGTCGACGGTGAGGCCGTCCTCGACTTCAACCGTGCCGCGAACATGCCCTGCGCCTACACGATCCACGCCACCTGTCCGCTTCCGCCCGCGAGCAACCACATCGACGTGCTCGTCGAAGCGGGCGAGCAGACCCCGCCGCGGCCGCCCGCGGACTGAAGGTTTAACCGTGGGAAACGGATCAGAAACAGCGAAACAGGCAGACTAGGGCTCATGGCGGGGACGATGTTGTGGAGAGTGCGTACGACGCTGCCGGACCGACCGGGTGCACTGGCGGCGCTGGCGCAGCGCTGCGGTGAGGCCGGGGTCAACATCCTGGGGATGCAGATCTTCCCGGGACTGGCGCAGGTGACCGACGAGTTCGTGCTGCGTACGCCCGATGGGTGGGGTGAGGCCCAGATCTGTGACGTGATCTCCTCCGCGGGTGGCGGCGACACCGTCATCCAGGCCGCCAACGAGGCGGCGCTGGCCGACCAGCCGACCCGCTACGTGCAGGCGTGCCGGCACGTGCTGGAGCGGCCGATGTCGTTCCCGGAGGTGGTCGCCCAGCTCTTCGACGCCGAGGCCGAGGCTCCGCCCGGGGTCGTCCACGACACCATGGAGCTGCGGGTCGCCGACGTCGACGTCCAGCTCCACCGCACCGCACCCTTCACCGCCACCGAGCACGCCCGTGGCTCCGCGATGGCCGACCTCGTCAACGACGTCCTCGACCGCAGCCGCGAGTCGGCGGCGATCGGCACCACCCCGCCCGTACGCCGCCTGGGCACCGGAAGCACCCCCGACCTCGTCGTCACCGGCGAGACCGTCAGCGCCCTGATCGACGGCGTCGCCGTCGGCATCGGCGAGGTCCTGGGTCCGGCGGAGGACGACGAGAACGTACGCGTCGTCAACCTGCGCGTCGACCCGGCCTGGCAGCGTCGCGGCATCGGCACCCGGCTGCTCGTCGACACCGCCAAGCTCGCGCACATGCTCGGCGCCGACGAGATCCTGCTGACCACCCAGTCCGACAACCAGGCCGTGCTGCCCATGGTTCTCGCCGCCGGGATGCGCGGCCGGATCCGGATGGCCGGCGATCTGCTGACCGTCAAGGTGCCGGTGCGGGACCTCAAACCGCTGCAGACCTGATTTCGTCAAGATGACTTCTGGCGTTTTCGGCCACGCGGGAGGCTGAACGTAGAATCTCTTCATGGAGATCCCGGAGAAGTTCGCGACGCTCGGCCTCACCTACGACGACGTACTCCTGATGCCTGGATACTCGGATCTGGCGCCGTCTGACATCGATACGACCTCCCGGCTCACCCGCGAGATCAACCTGCGGGTCCCGCTGATCTCCGCGGCGATGGACACCGTGACCGAGTCCCGGATGGCGATCGCGATGGCCCGTCAGGGCGGCATCGGAGTCCTCCACCGCAACCTGAGCATCGAGGATCAGGCCTACCAGGTCGACCTGGTCAAGCGCACCCAGACCGGGATCATCTCCAACCCGGTCACCATCGGCCCGGACGCGACGCTGGAGCAGCTGGACAAGCTGGCCGGCGAATACCGGATCTCCGGCTTCCCCGTGGTCGACGTCGACCAGAAGCTGATCGGCATCATCACCAACCGCGACCTCCGGTTCACCCCCGTCGCGGAGTGGGCGACCACGAAGGTCAACGAGGTGATGACCTCGAAGGACCTGATCACCGGCCCTGCCGAGATCTCGCGCGAAGAGGCCACCAAGCTGCTGCGCCAGCACAAGCTGGAGCGCCTCCCGCTGGTCGACACCGACGGTCGCATCACCGGCCTGATCACCGTCAAGGACTTCGTGAAGTCCGAGCAGTTCCCCGACGCCTCCAAGGACGCGCAGGGCCGTCTGCTCGTCGGCGCCGCGATCGGCTACTTCGGCGACGCCTGGGAGCGGGCCACCACGCTCATCGAGGCCGGTGTCGACGTGCTCGTCGCGGACACGGCCCACGGCAACGTACGCATGCTGATCGACATGGTCCGCCGCCTCAAGACCGACCCGGCGACCAAGCACGTCCAGGTCATCGGCGGCAACGTCGCCACGCGCGAGGGCGCGCAGAGCTTCGTCGACGCGGGCGCCGACGCGGTCAAGGTCGGTGTCGGCCCGGGCTCGATCTGCACCACCCGTGTCGTCACCGGTGTCGGCGTGCCGCAGATCTCCGCCGTCTACGAAGCGAGCCTGGCCTGCAAGCCGGCCGACGTCCCGGTGATCGCCGACGGCGGCCTGCGCTACTCCGGCGAGATCGGCAAGGCCATCGTCGCCGGCGCCGACACGGTGATGCTCGGCTCGATGCTCGCCGGCACCGAGGAGACCCCCGGCGACACGGTCCTGATCAACGGCAAGCAGTTCAAGGCCTACCGCGGCATGGGCTCCATGGGCGCGATGTCCTCGCGCGGCAAGAAGTCCTTCTCCAAGGACCGCTACTTCCAGGCCGAGGTCACCGACGACGACATGATCGTCCCCGAGGGCGTCGAGGGCCAGGTCGCCTACAAGGGCGCGCTGGCCACGGTCGCCCACCAGCTCACCGGCGGCCTGCACCAGACCATGTTCTACGTCGGCGCGCGCACCATCCCCGAGCTGCAGGAGAAGGGCCGCTTCATGCGGATCACCTCCGCCTCGCTCAAGGAGTCGCACCCCCACGACGTCCAGGTCACCGCAGAGGCGCCGAACTACCACGTCTGACCTGCGTCGACGCGAGCCCCGGATCCACGGATCCGGGGCTCGACCCTTTCGTGCGACGAGATGGTCACGATGTGGGTATTTCGGGCACAAAGCCGGACCCGACGGAGTTCAATCCCAGAGCTGGATCCGGGCTTGCATTCTGAACCTTTCGGGAGGACCAATGACCGTCGTCGACATCGAGACCTTCGCCCAGGAATGGGCGGCGTGGCACGAGGCGCACGAGAAGCGGCGGGCCTCGGCCCACGGCTTCCTCGCGATCACCTCGATGCGCTGGCTCGCCGAGGAGCCCGAGACGTACGACGACGTGCCGGGCGCCTGGTCGAGCGGCCCGGAAGGTGTCGTGGTCTCGCTCGCGCCGGGTGAGTCGCTGGTCGTGAACGGAGCCGAGATCACCGGGCGGCACTCCTTCGGCGTCATCGACGAGCATGACGGCATCACCGCTGCGTTCGGCGACGCAGTCGTCGAGATCGCCAGGCGTGGCGACACCGACATCCTTCGTCCGCGCCATCCCGACAACCCGGTCCTGACCGGTTACCGCGGCACCGAGGCCTACGCGCCCGACCCGAGGTGGGCCGTGCCGGGGCGCTTCGTCGCCTATGAGACGCCGGTGCCGACGACGGTCGGTTCGGTCGTCGACGGCCTCGAGCACGTCTACGAGGCGGTCGGCGAGATCGAGTTCGCGGTGGGCGATGCCACGCACAGCCTCGTCGCCTTCCCCGGATCCGCGCCTGGCTCTCTGCACGTGCTCTTCGTCGACGAGACCTCGGGCAGGACGACGTACGCAGCCAACCGGAGCCTCTCGGTGGAGGCACCGGACGACGACGGCAACGTGCTGGTCGACTTCAACCGCGCCACCAACCTGCCGTGCGCCTACACCGACCACGCCACCTGCCCGCTTCCACCGGCCGGCAACCGGCTGCCGGTCGCGGTCGAAGCGGGGGAGAAGATTCCTCTCTGAGGGCGGGGCTCAGGCAGGCTCGGGTGCCGGTCGCCGGAGGGGCAGCCCGACGGCCACCAGCACCGCGGCGAGAAGGACCAGGGCCGCGTTGACAGCGATCGCCACGTGCAGAGCCTCGAGCGAGGCGACGCCGCCCGCGGCGGTGGCTATCGTCGACATGATCGGGATGCCGAGCGCGATCGCGACCTGCTGGGTCATCATCGCCAGCCCGGTGGCCAGCCCCTGCTCGTGGTCGGGGAGCCCGGAGGTGGCGGCGACCATGAAGCCGACGATCGCGGTGACGTGCCCGATCGCGCCGACGAAGTTCATCAGGCCGAGGAACCAGAGCCAGCCGACCGAGGGCCCGACGAGGACCAGCGCGCCGGTGGTGACCGCCTGGACGGCGAGCCCGCCGGCCACGGCGTTGCGCATCCCGAAGGCGTCGATCAGCCGCGGCGCGACGGATCCACCGATGATCGCGCCCGCGCCCATCGCGACGAGCATCAGGCCGGTCTGCAGAGCATCGAGACCGAGGACGTGCTGGAGGTACATCGTCAGCACGAAGACCAGCGACGACTCGAAGGCGAAGGTCGCGAAGCCGGCGATGTTGCCGAAGCCGATCGTGCGCCGGGTGAGGATCTGCAGCGGCACCAGCGGGTGCGGGTGCGTGGACTCTGCCCGCCAGAAGGCGACCAGCAGGACCACCGCGACCCCGATCGCCGTCAGCCCCCACACGTCGGCGATGCCGGCCTCACCCAGACGGGTCGCGCCGTAGACGAGCGCCAGCAGACCGCTGGTGACGAGCACAGCGCCCGGGAGGTCGAGTCGCGACCGCTCCCGGTCGGCGGAGTCGCGCAGCACGAACGGTGCGACGGCGATCACCAGCAGCGCGATCGGTACGTTGACCAGGAACGCCCAGCGCCAGGAGAGCAGATCGGTGAGCACGCCACCGAGCACCGCCCCGGCGGTGAACCCGGTCGACATCACCACGCTGTTCAGACCCAGGGCACGCTGCCGCAACGGACCCTCGGGAAACGAGACGGTGAGCAGCGAGAGTGCCGCCGGGGTCACCGCGGCGGTGGCCAGGCCCTGGGCGACCCGGGCGGTCAGCAGCACCTCGGGCGAGGTGGCGACCCCGCCGAGCAGCGAGGCGGCGCCCAGCGCCACCATGCCGATCAGGAAGACCCGGCGGCGGCCGACGTAGTCGCCGATCCGGCCGAAGAGCAGCGTGAACCCGGCCGCGCACAGGGCGAACGCGGTCGCGATCCACTGCACGTGCGCCTCGGCGAACCCGAGGCTCTCCCCGACGGTCGGCAGCGCCACGTTGAGGATCGAGAAGTCGACGGTGAGGGTGAACTGGGAAGCGAGCAGCAGCAAGAGCACCAGCAGCTGTCCGCGGGTCATGCCGGCCTCGCGTACGGGCTCGGCCTGGGTGGTCGTGGTCATGGCCCCAACGCTCCGCCGGATGACGTACGCCAGCCAGACACCTGTCCTGCCACCCATCCGCGTGCCTGGCACTGACAGGGTCAGGAAGAAATCGCGGCGAGACTGCACTATGGGAACCATGACGACCGAGCTCGGAGAGTTCCTGCGCAGCCGCCGTGCGGCGATCAGTCCCGAGGACGCCGGACTGGTGTCCTACGGCGCCCGACGGGTCCCTGGCCTGCGGCGCGAGGAGCTGGCGATGCTCGCCGGCGTCTCGCCGACCTACTACACCCGGCTCGAGCAGGCCGACCACCACAACGCCTCCGATTCGGTGATCGACTCGCTCGCCCGGGCGCTGCGGCTGAGCGCCGAGGAGCACGACCACCTGCGTCGGCTGGCCCGCCCGGTCGAGACGGTCTCGGGTGGCGGTCGCAACGTGGAGCCGCGCCCGGCCGCGGTGGCGATGCTGATGGACTACCCCGGTCCGGCGCTCATCGTCGACCACGCCAACTACGTGCTCGCCTGGAACGATCTCGGGCACCGCCTCTACGGACACGGGCTGGACTTCGACGCTCCGTACGCCGGCCGTCCCCATCGCCCGAACCTGATCCGTCGGTTCTTCCTCGAGCCGGACGGGCCGGAGCTCTTCGTCGACCCTGAGGGCACCGGGCTGCAGATGGTCGGTTTCCTGCGCTACTCCTCGGGTCTCCACCCTGACGACCACATCCTCAGCTGCCTGGTCGGCGAGCTCGTCCAGCGCAGCGACCTGTTCGCCGAGCTGTGGGCCGAGCATCCGGTGATGGACTGCGGCTACGGGATCAAGCGGCTGCGGCATCCGGTGGCGGGGCGGCTGGACCTGGCGTACGAGGCGATGGTGCTGCCCGAGACCAGCCAGCGGATCGTGCTCTACCGGGCCGAGCCCGGCTCGCCCTCGGCGGCTGCGCTGGCCGCGCTGGCCACGATGCCCTCGACCGATCAGCCGGGTGGAAGCAGCGGCCGCGGCGGCAACGGGGACGAGTAGACGACGCTGGTCGTGACGCTGCCGAGCGAGCCGACCCGGCCGCTGATCTGCTCGAGGTGCTTCATGTCGGTGGCGACGACCTTCATGATGAAGCAGTCGTCGCCGGTGACGTGGTGCGCCTCGATGACCTCGGGCAGGTCGGCGAGCAGCTGGTGGAGCGGGTCGTAGACGCTGCTCGGGTAGCGCAGGCGCAGGTAGGCCAGGATCGTGAAGCCGAGTCGTTCCGGGTCGACCTGCGCCCCGTAGCCGGAGATGACCCCCGACTCCTCGAGCCGGCGAACCCGTTCGGCGGCGGCACTGTGGCTCATGTTGATGTGCCGCGCCAGCTCGGCGATGCTCTGTCGCCCGTTGGCCTGCAGCGATTTCAGGATGGCCGTATCGACCTTGTCGGGCTCGAAAGGGAGATTCGCGGGCACGGGGCAAGAATGCCACGAAATCGAAGGCGATCCTGCAGAGATGCCGGGGAACGGACCTTCAGATCGCGGTCCGACGTCCATACGATTCGGGACATGAACACTCCCGCTGCCTCCGCCGAGGCCGTCTCCCACTTCGCGAGCAAGCTCGCCTTCGAGACCGACGCCTCAGATGTCCACGCCGGCCAGACCGAACGCGCCCGCTTCGTGCTGGTCGACTCGCGCGGAGAGGCCGCCTGGGCGCAGGGCCGCATCGTGGGTGCCCTCCACATGCCGACGGCCGAGATCGCCGGCCGGGCCGCCGAGGAGATCCCGCTGGACATGCCTGTCGTGACGTACTGCTGGGGGCCGGGCTGCAACGGCGCCACGAGGGCCGCGCTGGAGTTCGCGAAGCTGGGCTACCAGGTCAAGGAGATGATCGGCGGCTTCGAGTACTGGGCGCGCGAGGGCTATCCCGTCGAGGACGAGCGCGGCCCCGTCGCTCGCGCCAAGGACCCGCTGACCGCGCCGCTGGACACCATCTCCTGTGCCTGCTGACGTCGTCTCGATCCGGGCCGTCGGCGCGGCCGACCTGCCGGACCTGGTCGAGCTGATCCGGGAGCACGCCCGCTACGAACGAGCGGCCGATCCCCGGCCGGACCTGCAGACCGCGCTGGCGGCGTGGCTGTTCGTCCCTCGGCCACGGATCCACGTCCTCGTCGCGGTCCAGGGCGACGCGCTGGTCGGCTACGCGAGCTGGAGCCTGGAGGCCTCGACCTGGCAGGCGGCGGAGTACGCCCACCTCGACTGCCTGTACCTGCAGGAGTCCGTCCGGGGCCGAGGCGCCGGCCGTCTGCTGATGCGGGCCGTGGCGGCCGAGGCGCATGCGGCCGGGGCAGGTGAGCTGCAGTGGCAGACGCCGGATTGGAACGACGAAGCGATCCGCTTCTACCGCCGCACCGGCGCCCGCGAGGCCGCCAAGGCGCGCTTCACGCTGCCCCTCACAGGTCCTTCGCGTACGTAGCCGGGGGAGCGCCCACGACGTCCCGGAACGTACGCACCAGGTGGGCCTGGTCGCTGAAGTCGAGCTCCGCGGCGACGGCGGCCCAGTCGACGGCGCCGGAATGGGCGCGGGCCGCGACCTCCAGCACGCGGAACCGCTGCACGACCCACTTCGGGCCGACCCCGACGTACTCGCTGAACAGGCGCTGCAGCGACCGCAGGCTCAGCCCGGCGTGGTCGGCGAGCTGCTCGGCCCGGGTGATCGAGCGGTCGTCCTCGGCGAGGGTCACCCAGCGGCGTACGTCCTCGGCGACCGGATCCGCGGGGAGGCCGACCTCGAGGAGGTAGGCCTCCATCGCGGCGGCCATGTCCGAGGGGTCGTCGGCGGTGAGGATCCGTTCTGCAGCGGGCCGGTCGTCGACGTCGAGCAGGTTCTGCGCGGGTACCACCTGGTCGGCGATGGCGCTGACCCGGCTGCCGAGCACGGGGCGGAACAGGCCGGGCAGGAACGAGACGCCGAGCGTGTGGCCTCGGCCGCTGAGGTGCCGGACGAACGGGCGCCGGCCGATCCCGTGGACCAGCAGCCGGCCGTCCTCGGCGGCGATGTGGATCCGGGGTTGCGGGATGACCTGCTGGTCGTGCGGGTGCTCGAGGTCCCAGCCGACGTACCAGTGGTAGTCAACGTGTCCGGCGATCTCCGCGGAGGGCGCGAACCGCTCGGTCGTGATCGTCCGCGCCGCCGTCACCGGCCGCACGATCGCGTCGGGATAGCCCCTGCCCTCCATCTGGCCAGCCATGCCGCCAACGATATGGCGCGTTCCTTCAATCCCGCGCCCCTGCTCCGGCAGCAGGCTGAAGCCATGAACACCTCGAGCAACACCTACGGAAACAAGGCAAGCACCACGATGACCGTCGCGCGCTGGATCGAGGCGGCCTACGTCGACATCGACGGCGAGGGCACCCGGATGGGCGACGACGTCTACATCCCCACGCGCGGCCTGACCACCTCCGAGACCGACTACACCTACGCCGGCGAGATCGAGGGCAAGGGCGTCGCGCGGATGATCGGCGCCTACGGCAACCCCGCCGGCGGCGCGGTCTTCGAGGCGTACGAGCAGTTCACCGGCTCCATCGCCGGCCAGGAGGGGTCCTGCGTGTGGCGGATCAGCGGGACGTACGCCGACAAGACCGTCCGCTCCCACCTCACCGTCGTCCCCGGACTCGGCACCGGCGGCCTCGAAGGCCTCGTCGGCGAGGCCGACATGATCCTCTCCGAGGAGGGCGGCGGCGAGGCGTACGGCTTCGTGCTCTCCTACGACTGGAGCTGACGCACGGTGCGGTCGTGCCGCAAAGATCCTGAACTTCGATGAGTTCGGATCGTGCGGCGTCGCCCGTCGGGGGCCCGGGGTGAGGCTGGACGCTCCAGATCACATCTCGGGTCAACGTCTGTGGAGGAAGACATGACCGCATCACCAGCTTCACCCGACCTGAAGGCCAAGCACCGAACGATGTGGGGGCTGGGGAACTACGCCCGGGTCGCCGACGAGCTCATCCCCGAGCTCGGTCAGGTGCTCGTCGAGGCCTGCGAGATCGGGCCCGGCGACCGCGTGCTCGACATCGCCGCCGGCACCGGGAACGCCGCCGTCCCCGCCGCGCTCGCCGGCGCGGACGTCACCGCGAGCGACCTGACGCCGGAGCTGCTCGAGATCGGGCAGGCGCATGCGGAGGAAGCCGGCGCGGGCTCGATCACCTGGCGCGTCGCCGACGCCGAGGCGCTGCCGTTCGACGACGCTGCGTACGACGTCGTGATGTCGTGCGTGGGCATCATGTTCGCGCCGTTCCACGAGAAGGCCGCCGCCGAGCTGGTCCGGGTCGTGCGGCCGGGCGGCCGGATCGGTCTGATCAGCTGGACGCCCGAGGGCTTCATCGGCCAGATGTTCGCGACGATGAAGCCGTTCATGGCACCACCGCCCGAGGGTGCCCAGCCGCCGCCGAGGTGGGGCGACGAGAGCCACGTACGCGGCCTGCTCGGTGACTCGGTGAGCGACGTCCGAGCCGAGAAGCGGATGGTCGCGATCGACTCGTTCGAGACCGGCGCCGAGTTCCGCGACTTCTTCAAGGCCTGCTACGGGCCGACGATCGTCGCCTACCGTGGGATCGCCGACGACGAGTCACGGACCGGCGAGCTCGACGCCGCGCTCGCCGAGCTGGGGGACCGCCACCTCACCGGCGGGACCATGAGCTGGGAGTACCTGCTGCTCACCGCCGTACGCAGCTAGCGCCTCGACCGTCCAGGTCGGTGCGTGCTTTCCGATCTCGATCCGGTCACGTGGAACAATCCGTCCTGTGACTGAGATCGAGATCGGCCGGGCCAAGCGAGCACGACGGGCGTACGCCTTCGACGACGTGGCGATCGTGCCGTCCCGCCGCACCCGCGACACCACCGAGGTCAGCACCGACTGGCAGATCGACGCCTACCGCTTCGACATCCCCGTCCTCGCCGCGCCGATGGACTCGGTGATGTCGCCGTCGACCGCGATCGCGATGGGCAAGCTCGGCGGTCTCGGCGTGCTCAACCTCGAGGGCGTGTGGACCCGCTACGACGACCCGCAGCCGCTGCTCGACGAGCTGGCCGAGCTGAGCGGTGTCGACGCGACCCGGCGTCTGCAGGAGATCTATGAGGCTCCGATCCGGGCCGAGCTGATCACCGAGCGGCTGCGCGAGGTGCGCGCCTCGGGCGTCACCGTCGCCGGGGCGCTGTCGCCGCAGCGTACGAAGGAGTACGCCAAGGCCGTCGTCGACGCCGGCGTCGACCTCTTCGTCATCCGTGGCACCACCGTCTCGGCCGAGCACGTCTCCTCGCAGGCCGAGCCTTTGAACTTGAAGGAGTTCATCTACGAGCTCGACGTGCCGGTCATCGTCGGCGGCTGCGCGACCTACCAGGCCGCGCTCCACCTGATGCGCACCGGTGCGGCCGGTGTCCTCGTCGGCTTCGGCGGCGGTGCCGCCCACACCACCCGGACGGTGCTGGGTGTCGCGGTGCCGATGGCCTCGGCCGTCGCGGACGTGGCTGCCGCCCGTCGTGACTACCTGGACGAGTCCGGCGGCCGCTACGTGCACGTCATCGCCGACGGTGCCGTCGGCCGCTCCGGCGACATCGCCAAGGCGATCGCCTGCGGTGCCGACGCGGTCATGGTGGGTTCGCCTTTCGCCCGTGCCACCGATGCTCCCGGCAAGGGCTTCCACTGGGGCAACGAGGCCCACCACGCCGACCTCCCCCGCGGCGAGCGCGTCGCCTTCCAGCCCGTCGGCACCTTCGAGGAGGTCCTCTACGGCCCCTCCCACGTCGCCGACGGCACCATGAACCTCGTCGGCGCCCTCAAGCGCGCCATGGCCACCACCGGCTACACCGACCTCAAGGAGTTCCAGCGGATCGAGGTCGTCGTCGGCTGACGACCCCGGGCCGAGTCGGTAGTTCTGGCGGGCCGAGCCTGCAGTTGTGGGCGACGAAACGACAGTTTC